>VGKK01000014.1 GCA_016867095.1 Candidatus Omnitrophota bacterium
AGATACATCCGAGGCTTGCTAAAGCATTTCCTGCAACGCTAACCTGCTTATCAAAGAACACTTCCTACCTACGTTTCAAAACCCCTAGTTTTGAGCAACCCTCACCTAAAACCAAACCTCTTTTATTAATGGAGGTAATATAACACCGTATACATACGGTGTGTCAAGAGAAATAAAAAAGTAGGATAATAGCCGTTACTATGAGTAAAGAAACTAGGCTTAAACTCGGATTAAGAATAAGACAGTTAAGGAAGAAATATGGGTATACGCAAGAAAAATTATCTGAGTTATCCGAGATAGATTATAAACATATCCAATTATTAGAAAGCAAAAGACCTCCAGCGATAAAAATTGATACTCTAGAAAAAATCGCCAAAGCCTTTAATATGTCTATTTCTAAGTTTTTGGACTTCAATTGATAATTTTATTTATTTTTTTAAGAATCATTGCCAGCGCGGAATCCAATTATCCTTCTTTTTTCTACCGCTGGCGGCTCTAATAGCTTCTTAAGAGCATCAAATACCACCTTAAACTGCGCGTCGTATTTCTTCTCCATCTCCTCAATCTTGCGCCTTAGATCCTTATGAGTTAAGAGCAAGCGTCTAAATTGTGCAAAGGCGCGCATAATCTGTATATTTACCATAATCGCCCGTTCGCTATTTAATACGCTTGAGAGCATGGCTACGCCTTCCTGGGTAAAAACATAAGGCAAATATCTTCTGCCACCTCGCTTTGAGGTCGCAAAATGCGACCTCAAAAAATTAGCTTCTTCTTCTGTAAGTTGAAACATAAAATCTTCCGGGAACCGTTTCTTGTTTCTCATTACCTGTTCATTTAAGCGCTTTGTCTTTGCTCCATAAAGAATGGCTAAATCGCTATCCAACATTACCCTTTTACCTCTAATAACAAAAATCTTTGTAGCTATTACTTCAGTAGAGACTAATTTGACCATGGTTAAATCTCCTATTTTATTCGTTCCACATCGCACATTCATCCAAGGCGATTTTTGCAAAATACTCAAGGTCCTTATCAGAGGCTAGGCTGTATTTTGCAAGAATAGTTAAAGCGATTTCCGATGATTGATGCGCCAAAAGCATTATAATAGCTTTTTTGGTTTTGTGTTTAACCTCTTTTTTAAAAAGCAAGTTGCCCATCTTAATAATATCTTCTGTACAAATTTTTTCGTAATCTTTTGGTAAAAGTGCATGTCCACGGATGTAATCCCCTACCAGCTGCGTTTGAAAGTCTGTATAGTCTATAACCCCTGTTACCTGTGTAGCCCTGCCATTTTTCCAAAGCCTTTCTAGGAAAAGCCAAAATTCTTGTTCAGTCATATTAATCACCTCCTACAGTAATAGACGTATAAAAAGCTAAAATCTAACATAAAATTTTTTGTGTGGAGGTAAAATTTTGTTTTGTCCTTTTTTGTTTTTTGGGATTATAGGAGGCGGGTTGCTTAAAGCCAAAAAGGCAAATTCCCGCATAAGAATAATTGGAGGCTATTTAAAAACAAAATAAATAAAGCAATATAGACAAGAAAACACCCGCCCCGGTTTCTTTTAGCCCGCCCAAGCGGGCTTTGCGAGGCGGACGTGCCCAAGCAGGACGCCGAAGCAAAAACCACCACTAAAAAACACCACAAAGTGCCAGCAATGATGATAAGGATTGACTGCACCAACGCGCAATCGTCCCCGCCGTTTTAGGCGGGGATGAGAGGGGCACAAGAGGAAAATATATCGGGGATTATAATTTTGTTGACGAGCCGTTGTTATTGTAGTAATCTTTAAGCGAGTAAGATATTTGAAAAACAGCCTTTCGGGTATTCTTCATACGAAGGGCACCAGTTGAGAGTATTTCCCCGAAACCCTCTGTCCTATAGGACAGAGGGTTTCGGGGAAATACTACTAATTGGTGCGGAGGGAGGGAGTTGAACCCTCATGCCTTGCGGCACAGGCTTCTGAAGCCTGCGTGTCTGCCATTCCACCACCTCCGCGAAATCTATCCCTAAGTATAACCCACCGTTTAATTTCTGTCAAATAAGAATTGCGGCACAACTTATTTATTGCTATAATATAACATTCGGCTTAAGGAGCAAGGTATGTTAATGGAATCCCTGAAGATTACCGGTGCGGCGATGGCCCAGATTTTTTTCCTGGCGGCAGTAGGGTATTTTTTAGTTAAAAGGAATATCCTCGGCCCGGACGGCTTAAGCGCTTTGAGCCGGCTGGTGGTAGAGATTACTCTGCCGCTTTTAATCTTTTGCCAATTATTGAAAGAGTTTAGCTTCAGGCTTTACCCCAACTGGTGGTTTTTCCCTTTAATCAGTATAGTTATAGCTTTGGCAGGATTAACTATTGGCCTGATTTTTATGGGGTTTATCCGGGGGCAGCAGCACAAATTGCAGTTCTTAGGCTTAATTAGTTTTCAGAATGCCGGCTATTTGCCATTGGCGCTAATCGCGGCATTATTGCCTAAGGAAAAAGCAGATACGATGTTTGTTTATCTGTTTTTATTTCTGCTGGGATTTAACCTGGTAATTTGGTCGGCAGGGGTATATTTACTTACTTTCAGCCGGGCCAAGAGGTTTGAGTTGGGTAGTTTATTCAGCCCGCCCGTCATTGCCGCGGCAGCGGGTTTGGCCTTTGTCTTCTTTAGCCTGAATAAATTTGTGCCGGAGGCAGCGTTTAAGCCTTTAAGCCTGATAGGCAACTGCACGCTGCCGCTAGCGATGTTTGTGGTTGGGGGGAACCTGGCCCAGATACATTTAGGCAGCATTGATAAAAAGGCGATATTTCTGCTGAGCCTGGCAAAGCTGGTAATTTTGCCGCTGGCAGGGGTATGGTTAATCTTGCGGTTTGGGTTTCCTGAATTAGTCGGGTTATTAATCCTGATGCAGCTGGCTATGCCGTCCGCCACCACCTTATCGTTAATTACCAGCCACTATAAAAAAGAGGACTTGTTAATCAGCCAGGGGGTATTTTTCAGCCATATTTTCAGCCTGATTACTATGCCGGTATTTTTGAGTTTATATTTTGCCCGGGTGATGATAAAATGAGTAAAGTCGTCGCTGCCAACCGCAAGGCGCGCCGGGATTACGAGGTTTTAGAGACGGTTGAGTGCGGCATAGAGCTAAAGGGGAGCGAGGTAAAGTCATTAAGGGCCGGCAAGGCCAGCCTGAACGACAGCTTTGCCCGCGTTGAGCATAACGAAGTGTTGTTATACAACGCGCATATCAGCCTTTATGAACAGGCCAGCTATCTGAATGTTGAGCCGACCAGGTTAAGAAAACTGCTCTTACATAAAAATCAGATTGAGAAATTGAGCGGACAGGTAACGCAGAAGGGTTTTACGCTTATCCCTTTGAGTATATATTTCAACGAGCGCGGATTTGCCAAGGTGGAACTCGCTCTTTGCAAAGGTAAAAAACTCTACGACCGGCGGCAGGATATCAAGCGCCGCGAGCAGGACTTAGAAATGCGCCGAGTGATGAAAAATAGAAAGAATAGTCGTTAGTTGTATTTGTCCCGCTGCGTAAGATGCATCAAAATTCTCTTTGATAATTTTGATGCACTCCGCGGGACGATTTTCGAGAGTCAATAGAAGGAAAATCGGGGGTGAAAGGGCTCGACTTAGGCCAGTTGGGTAAAAGTAGCATGTCGCGGACGCAAGGTTTGCCGCGCTAACAATCCTTGCACATATAAACGCAAACACACCAGTGTTTAACCGTGTAGCTGTTGCAGCATCGCCTTTTGTTGCTGCGCCAGTGTTCACGGGCGTACTAGTCCCAGTTAATTAATTAGCTGGGCCTCTCTTTAGGCTGCCTGTGGCTTAAAAGAGAGCCGTTAGCAGGCTGGTCTTGGCAAATTAGCCTTTGGGGCCGGGGCGAGAATTAAAAAGGCTGCGGCCGGGAAAATTCTGTTTGCCGAAGTTTCCCGGAGTAAGCACAAAAGACAGACTAAACATGTAGCGACTTTTATCTGATTGCTTAGGGACCGGGGTTCAACTCCCCGCACCTCCACTTAATGAGGCCATGACTTACGGAGGCGAAGCCGACGTAAGTCATATGGCCGAATTAACTCCGGCGAATGCCGGGAAATTTACGCAAGGAAATTTCCCGAGCGCATATGAGCCGGAGCAAAAGCGCGGCACCACCATCTCTAAGATTGTAATTTTATGAATAAGTATAGCTTTGATATGATATTGCCGGTTATCTTTTTTGTGGTTTTCTTTACCGTCCACTTTTATTCTGCCAGAAAGAAAAAACAGGCGCTAAAGAAATTATCGGCTTTTCTTACCGGTAAAATCCCTAAACTTTACTTTTGGCCGGCCTTTAAGGGAGAGTATCAAGGGCTCAAGTTATCCATTGTGCTTATACCAGCCAGAAAGAGTTCCCCGGCCTATTTGAAGATATCTTTAGTTAAAAGTTCCCATTTTAAGCTGACCATTTATAAAGAATCTATATTGAGTAATTTTGGCAAGAAGATAGGCGTTGTTCATGAGGTAAAGATTAATGACGAGATGTTTGACCGGGAATTTTTAATCTTTTCCAACAGGCCAAACGAGGTAACAGCATATCTTAATAATATAAGCGTAAAAGACAGCATAAGAGAATTATTTAACAACGGTTTCAACGCTTTTTTTATAAATGGGAAACAGCTACTCATCCAAAAACCGGATTATATTTTAGAAAAAGACCTTGAGCCGCAGAGTTTAATCGCGGCCCTGCAAAAATTGAGTCTTTTATCCAGGGGATTATAAAAAGGAGGGTGGAGATGTTTTGGATTAAGTTATTGGGCGGTTTGATTGCGCTCATCGGTATTTTGGGCATCAGAGTTATCTCCCAGTGGGAGTGTGGGGTTGTTTTTAGGCTAGGAAAATTTGTAAAAGAAATAAAACCCGGATTAGCTTGGGTAATTCCTATAATTGACAGCGTTTATCACGTAGACATGAGAATCCGTACCATGGATGTTGTGCCCCAAGAGGTAATGACCAAGGATTCAGTTCCTACAAAAATTGACGCTGTAGTTTATTATAAAATATTTGACGCCCAGAAATCAATAACGGCGGTAGAAAATTTTTCTTATGCCTCTACCTTGCTTGCCCAGTCAAAATTAAGGGACGTGGTGGGAAAATATGATTTAGATACCCTGCTCTCCAGCAAAGATAAGATCGGCGATGAGGTATTGCGGATATTGCAGGGCCCTACGGATGAATGGGGGGTTAATGTAAAGAGCGTAGAAATAAAAAATATAGAAATCCCCGACAATATGAAGCGGGCGATGGCTAAGGAATCAGAGGCAGCCAGAGAAAAAAGGGCCAGGTTAACCAAGGCCTCGGCTGAAGAAGAAGCGAGCAAAATGTTTACTAACGCGGCCAGGACTATAGCTGAGAGTCCTAATGCTTTGGTTTTGAGACAATTGCAGACCTGGCAGGAAATAGGCGCAGAGCAGAATAGCTTAATTATTTTAGTGCCTACAGAATTTGCTAAAATAGTAAACCAATTAACGCAAAAATAAGGAAATTTATTATAAAATGCAAAAGGCGCTCAGGAAAAAGAGCCGTATATTAGGCTATATATTCATCTTTTATCTGTTGACCTTTATCGGCTGCGCTACGGTTCCCACCGGCGAAGGGTTAGCTACTTATGATATAAGCGGCGTCAGTTACCTATCCCTGGTTTCTCTCTGCGAATTAGACGGCATAAACCTGGATTACGATACTTTTACGCGGGCGGCTGTGTTGAGCAGGGAGGGGCACAAGATCAGCCTGATGGTGGGCGATACCTTAGTTTTAGTGGACGGCTCAGCCCGCTATTTAAAACACCCGCCGGATATTTACCGGGGCGCGTTAGTTGTGCCTTATAAATTCAAAGAGCAGATTTTAGATACTTTGTTTAAAAAATCATATTCCCCCGAGCGGGCAGCCATACCTTTATCAAAAATCAGAAAAGTAGTGATTGACGCCGGCCACGGCGGGACCGACCCAGGGGCAATAGGCATGACCGGCGTCAGAGAAAAAGATATTACCCTGGATATCTCAAAGAGATTAAGCAGCTCCGCTAGGTCAGCGGGCCTGGAGGTAGTGATGACGCGCTCCGCGGACAGATTTATTCCGCTTTCTTCCCGCGTAGATATCGCCAACAGGTCCAGAGCCGACCTTTTTTTAAGCATCCATGCCAATGCCAACCGGGTGAGGAGCTTAAAGGGGTTTGAAGTATATTATATTTCACCGGCCATAGACGATTCCAGTCGCGCGTTATCAGCCGCGCGGGACGCGGCGCCGGATTTAGATAATAACTGCTTTGCCGGCAATTCATTAAATTTAAGGGCCACGCTCTGGGATATGTTTTATACTGCCAGCCGCGCCGAGTCCATTGCCTTGGGCAAGGCCATCTGCCGGGCCATAGACCGCAATTTAGATACCAGGATTTTGGGGATTAAGGCCGCGCGTTTTTATGTTCTAAAGGGGGTGCGCATGCCGGCGGTTTTAGTAGAAATTGGTTTTCTCTCTAATTATGACGAGGAGCGTATGCTCAAAAATAGTTATTACCGCCAGAAAATAGTAGAGAGCATTATGGCGGGGATAAAAAATTATGACCAGGATGCGGCGTGGGAGGTAGGCAGGAGATGAGGCCGATAGGGGTATTTGATTCCGGTGTAGGCGGCTTGACTGTGGCCAAAGAATTAATCCGCCAGCTTCCCTATGAAGATATTGTTTATTTTGGGGATATCGCGCGCGTGCCTTATGGTATAAAGTCCAAAGAGACGGTAATCCGTTTTTCTATTGAGAATATTTTATTTTTGCTTAAAGCACAAGTAAAGCTGATTTGTGTGGCCTGCAATACTGTGTCCAGCGTCGCCCTGCCGGTAATTAAAAATCATTTCAAGGTGCCGATTGTCGGCGTGATTAATCCGGGCGCCAGGGAGGCGGTTTATGCCACGCAGAATAAACGCGTCGGCGTTATTGGCACCCGCGGCACTATCGCCAGCCGCGCCTATGAAAATGAAATAAAGCAGCTTGACCCCCAGGTTAAGGTAATGGCTTTATCCTGTCCTTTATTTGTGCCTTTTGTGGAGGAGGGCTGGGTGGAGGGAGAGGTAGTTTTGCGAGTAGCCAGGGAATACTTAAAACCGCTAAAGGACAGCCGCGTGGATACCGTGATTTTGGGCTGCACGCATTATCCCATACTTAAGCCGGTCATCAGGCAGGTCCTGGGAGAAAATGTTACCCTTATTGATTCCGCCAAGCAGGTAGCGATGGAAGTAAAGAAGATTTTAGCCCAGGAAGGCCCGTTGAATAAAAGCCGCCATTCAAAGCATGAATTTTATGTCAGCGATAATCCGGAATGGTTCAGCAGCCTGGCGCAGAGATTTTTGGGGCAGCCGGTGCGTAATGTCAAGAAGGTCAAATGAAGACACAACTTACGGAATGAAATGACGTAAGTTGTATGTTTGAATTTAACCCAGCACTAATTTTTATAAACCCTTATCTCTATCTCTTATGGGTTGGTTTCAACGTAGCCCCTACGAGATAGTTTTAAGCGTTGCGTAAAATTAGTGCTGGGTAAGTTCGCGCATACAATTTACGTTCACTGGCGTTCCGTAAATTGTGCGTTCACTTATGTATAAGATAAAAATAGAATCAAGTTTTAGCGCGGCGCATAACCTGAGAGGTTATAAAGGTAAATGCGAAAATCTGCACGGCCATAACTGGAAAGTGGCGGTGGAAGTGGCCGCGGATAATTTGGATAAAGCCGGGATGGTCCTGGATTTCAAAGATTTGAAAATGAAATTAAACAGGGTCCTGGAGAAATTAGACCATAAATATTTTAATCGTATGCCTTACTTTAAGAAGGTTAATCCCACATCGGAAAATATCGCCCGTTATATTTATGACAACCTTAGTTCGCGGGTCGCGGGCCTTTTGTCGGTGACGGTCTGGGAATCGAATAATTCCTGCGCCACTTATTATGGATAAGGCAGTTGTGCTTTTGTCGGGAGGCTTGGATTCCGCCACGGTTTTATATCTTGCTAAAAAAGAGGGTTTTAAGTGTTTTTGCCTTATTTTTGACTACGGCCAGCGGCACCACAAAGAAATTAAAAGCGCTGCCGCAATAGCGCGGGCCGCGAAGTGCGAGCGCGAAGTGGTAAAAATCAGCCTGCCCTGGAAAGGCTCCGCTCTTTTAGATGATAAGATAAAAATACCCGGGCTCACCGGTTCATCGGCTCACCGGCTCACCGGGGTGATTCCCTTAACCTATGTGCCCGGCCGCAACATTATATTTTTAAGTTTCGCGCTTTCTTATGCCGAGGCGATAAAGGCAAGGGCAATATTTATCGGCGCGCATGCCCATGATTATTCAGGTTATCCTGATTGCCGGCCGGAATTTTATCGCGCGTTTAACCAGGCTGCCTGCCGCGGCACTAAGGCAGGCGCGGAGAAAAGAAAAATCGGAATTAGGACTCCGTTGATTAATAAGACTAAGGCGGAGATTGTCAGATTAGGCGCGCGCCTGGGCGTGCCTTTTGCCTTAACCTGGTCTTGTTATCGGGGAGAGAAACAACCTTGCGGAGAATGCGACAGCTGTTATTACCGGGCCAAGGGTTTTAAAGAGGCAGGCATAAAAGACCCCCTTATTAAAGATGAAAGGTAGAATAACGGAAGTTTTTGACAGCGTGCAGGGCGAAGGCATTTACGTCGGCGAAAGACAGCTTTTTGTGCGTTTCTTCGGCTGTAATTTGGCTTGTAAATTTTGCGATACCAAGTCAGAGCGTTTTACAGAATACCAGCCGCAGGAATTATTTGCCGAGTTAAAACTCTACGCGGACGATTATCACTCCGTATCTTTTACCGGCGGCGAGCCGCTTTTGCAGAAAGATTTTTTAAAGGAGATATTGCAACTCACCCATAAGGGAGGCTTCAAGAATTACCTGGAGACAAACGGCACTTTAGCCGCTGAGCTGGGAGAAGTCATAGATTATCTGGATATCGTGGCGATGGATATTAAGCTGCCCAGTTCCACCGGCAGTTTTCCGTACTGGAGGGCGCACCAGGAGTTCCTCAAAACTGCCTCTTTAAAAGAGGTGTTTGTAAAAATGGTGATTTGTCATTCCACGCGCGTAGAAGATATCATCAACGCCTTAGGCCTGGTTAAGGAAGTTAACCCGGCAGCCACAATAATTTTGCAGCCGGATAGCGCCGGCGAGCCGCTCGCGTTAGACAGGAAGATAGAATATTTTAAAATGCTGTCTGAAGACCATTCCCTTGTCAGTTGCGCCATACCGCAGATGCATAAAATAATCGGAGTACCATGAAAATAAAAAGTCACAAGTCACAAGTCACAAGTCACAAGTCTAAATACGAGGGGTTACAGGAAAGCGTCAGGAACAAAAAGGCGCCCAGGATTGAGGTATGGAAGAACCAGTATCCGGATAAGGCCTATACCATCAGCCTGGAAATCCCTGAGTTTACCTGTATCTGCCCTAAAACCGGGCTGCCGGATTTTGCCGTCATCAAAATTGAATACTCTCCGCGGTGGTATTGCGTGGAGTTGAAGTCTTTTAAATTGTACACCATATTTTACCGCGACCTGGGCATATTCCATGAACACGTCATTAACAAGATGCTGGAGGATTTTGTCAGGGCCTCTAAGCCGCGCTGGGCCAGGATTAGCGGAGAATTTAATCCCCGCGGCGGAATAAAAACCACAGTTAGCCGGGAATACAAAAGATGACGAGAGTGATATCGGCAAATAAAATCAAGGATGTCGTTGCGGATTTATGCCTGGAGGCAAATTTTATTTTAAGGAAGGATGTTTTAGCGGCCTTAAGGAGCGCTTTTTTAAAGGAGCGCAATAACAGGGCAAAGGATATATTGGCCGCGATTATTCAGAACGCGCGCATTGCCAAAAGAGAAAAATTAGCTATCTGCCAGGACACGGGCCTGGCCTGTGTTTTTGTGGAGATAGGCCAGGGTATAAGAATAACCGGCGATTTAAAATCAGCAATCAATAAGGGCGTGGAATCAGGCTACAAGAAAGGTTCTTTAAGAAATTCAGTGGTCAGGGATCCGCTGCAGAGGGGTAAATCAGGATATCAGCCGGCAATAATTCATATTGATATGGCCGGGGGTAATAAATTAAAAATCACGGTCCTGCCCAAGGGTTTTGGCTGCGAAAATAAGACTCAATTAAAGATGTTTCGGCCCACGGCAAAAATTGAAGAGATTAAAAAGTTTATCGTGGAGGCAGTTAGGGCTTCCGGGCCTGACGCCTGCCCGCCATATATAGTCGGTGTGGGTATCGGCGGCAGCGCAGACTACGCCTGCTTTTTAGCCAAGAAGGCATTGCTTAGAAGAGTCACCACGTCACCACGTCACCACGTCACCAGCCGTATCTCTAAAATAGAGCAGGATTTATTAAAGCAGATAAATCTTTTAAACATTGGCCCAATGGGTTTGGGCGGCAAAACTACGGCCTTGGCGGTGAACATAGAAATCTATCCTACGCATATCGCGGGTTTGCCGGTTTGCGTCAATATCAGCTGCCATGCCCTGCGCAGCGCAACCGCAGAAATTTAATGGTTCGACTTTGCTCACCATTAATCCTAAAGCGAAGCCGAAGGATTAAAATGCGAAATTTAAAATTAAAAGCAGGTGATAGATTTTTATTAAATGGGATAATCTATACTGCCCGCGACCAGGCGCATAAGAGGCTGGCGCAGGCGATTAAGCAGCATAAAAAGCTGCCCATTAATTTAAAAGGCGCGGTGATTTATTATTGCGGCCCGGCTAAAACTCCGCGGGGAAAGATAATCGGCTCGTGCGGGCCGACCACCAGTTCCAGGATGGACGAATTTACGCCGGCGCTGCTAGAGGCCGGGGTAAAGGGGATGGTCGGCAAGGGCGTCCGCTCAAAGGAAGTAGCCAAGGCGATAAAAAAATATCAGGCAATATATTTTTTGACTTATGCCGGCTGCGGGGCTTTATTGGCAAAATATGTTAAGAAGGCCGCGCCCGTTGCTTATAAAGATTTGGGCCCGGAGGCAATTTATAAATTAGAGGTGAAAGATTTTCCCTTAATCGTGGGTATAGACGCGAGAGGAAGGAGTATTTATGAATAGGCAAGATGGCCGCGGTTTGGATAAATTGAGAAAAATTACCATTACCCGTAATTATAATAAATACGCCGAAGGCTCCTGCCTGATAGAATTAGGCAATACCCGGGTAATTTGCACTGCTTCGGTTGAAGAATCCGTGCCGCCATTTTTAAAAGGCACAGGCACTGGCTGGGTTACCGCCGAATATGGGATGCTTCCGCGTTCTTGCCAGACCCGGATTCAGCGGGGCAGGGATTCCGGCCGCACCTATGAGATACAGCGCCTCGTGGGCCGTTCCTTGCGCGCGGTGACGCAGATAAAGCTTATTGGCGAGCGCACTATTTGGATTGATTGCGATGTTATCCAGGCTGACGGCGGCACGCGCACCGCCTCTATCACCGGGAGTTTTATCGCGCTGTGCGACGCCTTAAATAAATTAAAAAAAGACGGCTTCATTGACCATATCCCGGTCAAGGACTTTGTCGCCGCTACCAGCGTGGGCATTATTAATTCCAGCCTGCTTTTAGACCTGGCTTATGAGGAGGATTCCCGCGCGGATGTGGATATGAATATTGTGATGACGGGAAACGGCGAATTTATTGAAATACAGGGCACGGCGGAAAGAAAGACTTTTCAAAAAGAGCAGATGGATAAATTATTGGCCCTGGCTAAAAAAGGGATTGAGGAATTAATCGGCCTGCAGAAAGACTTGCTTAAAGGCGTTTTGAAAATTTAAAGGCTTAAGATGGAATTGCTGGTGGCCACAAAGAATAAGAAGAAACTGGCGGAGATAAAAGAGCTTTTAAAGGATTGTCATTTAAAGATAACTTCCCTGGCAGATTATACGAAAACGCCGCGGATTGTGGAAAATGGCAAGACATTCAGAGATAATGCCATAAAGAAGGCGGTCAGGGCGGCAAAATTCAGCGGAAAATTGACGCTGGGGGAAGATTCCGGCCTTTGCGTGGATGCCTTAAGAGGCAGGCCCGGAGTTTATTCTTCGCGCTTTGCCGGAAGAAATAAAAGCGACCTCAGGAACAATCTAAAGTTGCTGAAATTATTAGAGGGGTTTGCCCTCAATAAAAGAAAGGCGTATTATGTCTGCGCCGCGGCTTTAGCCGACAAAGACGGTTTAGTAGCCGTGGCAGAAGGCAGATGCGACGGGCTTATCGGATTCAAGCCGCAGGGCCATTTTGGTTTTGGCTACGACCCTTTATTTATCATCCCGAAATATAACAAGACCTTCGCGCAATTAGGGAAAGAAATAAAGCACCGGATGAGCCATCGCTATCGCGCCTTAGAAAAGTCCAGGAAAATTATCCAGAAATACGTTGAGCGGCATAGACAGACTTGATATAATGAAGCGGCAATCCCGGGGAGTAGCTCAGTTCCGACATTCACAAGAATAGTAGGTAGGGAGTCGGAATCTCGGCCGAGCGAAGCGAGCGTCGGGATTTGGCTTAGAGCGTCCCGACATTTGTCTAAAGTATGTTTTATTTTTATGTTTTAAAAAGTGAAAAAGACGGTAGTTATTATGTGGGATATACGAAGGATTTAAAAGATAGACTAAATAGACACAATTTATCTCAAAGTATTTCTACTAGAGCAAGAATTCCTTGGGAAGTAATTTATTTTGAGAAGTTTAATAATAAAATTGGAGCCATTAGAAGAGAAAGGCAGGTTAAAAAGGGAAAGAGTAGGAAATATATTGAGAGGTTGATTAAGCGGGGGATGGCTCAGTTTGGATTAGAGCACATGGTTTGGGACCATGGGGTCGTGGGTTCGAGTCCCACTCCCCCGATTTAGAATTTTGACAAATGTCGGGAAGGCCGTGAGTTTCCCGCCAGTCGATTTTAGAAAGTAGGCGGGATCCCGATGGCCAGTTTTCTAATCGCCATCGGGACAAGTCTTGCCTCCCCGATTTTGAAAAATGCGCCCGTCCTTGATAGGGTCAGGACACGGCGCTATTGTTAAGAAACTGCGCCTGTAGCTCAAATGGATAGAGCATCTGCCTTCCAATAGGAGCCTCTATGCGGAATAAAAACGCATAGAGTGGATATGGCTATATGCAAGGAAATCCCGAAGATAAAAACCTGGATTACTTGCAGGCAACCATTGATACAGGTAGTAAATGCCCAAGAGGGGAGGTGAATAGTGCATCATACAAAATTCAAAGCAGATGTAGGAGTAGCTAAGACCATAGCTGATTTGGTAAGCAGGGGTTACGTTCCCTGTATACCATTATCAGAACATCAGCCATATGATCTGGTAGTTATATGGGACGGAAAAGCAGCAGTGAAATTACAAGTGAAATATGCTACTCTAAAGAAAAACGGGGCAATTGATGTTAAATTCAGGAGAACCTGGGCCGATAGCCATGGCGTGCATACAAAGCATTACGCCGAAAATGAATTTGATTACTACGCTATTTATTGTCCAGAGAAAGATAAGGTTGTTTATATTCCGAATACCAAAGATTGTCCTAAGTGCGTTCGCTTTGAAAAAACTCATAATAATCAAGGAAAGTATGTGAAATGGGCAAATGACTATCTGGTAATAAAATGGGAGTCCTCAGAGACTATACGCCATACACCTGAGAGGGTGAAGACATAGTCCAGACCGCAACATTCTTGTGGCCGGAGTAATCCGGTGCGGTATGCTAAGCAGATGGTTGGCCGTCCGATTCGGCCCAGGCGCATTAATTTAAGATAATTACGCCGTGTGGTGAGTTTATCGAACCACAGGCGCACCACTTTACTTGGCTTCGCCGTGCCCTCAGCGTATTGATTTGCGAAGCAAATCAGCAGAGGGCAGGCGCACCAAAATAAAAAGTATGAAGCTCTGGGTAAAAATATTATTAACGAGCATTATTGTCCTGTCGCTGCTTTATATATTTATACATATCTTTCTGTTTTTTCAGGGCAAGGCCGTTATCATCAAACAGTTGGAGCGCCTGACCCAGAAGAAGGTAAGCATAGCTTATTTCGGCATTATCCCACCGCTCAATTTAGATATAGAAAATTTAGTCATTGAAAATCTAGCCAAGGCAGATTCCATATATGTTTCACCCAGCATCCTGGGTTTTCTTACCGGTAATATCGCGTTTAATAATATCAAGATTATCCGGCCCGAATTTACTTACGAGAGGGCTTTGTCTTCCGCGACAGGCCTGCCTGCGGCAGTAACCGCGGGCGAGGGCAGGAAGCCCGCCGCGCGTTTTATATTCAAACGCCTGAAGATTCAGGACGGCAAGATAAATTTTATTGACCATACTATCGCGGATACGGGGATTAGCTTAACGCTTAAAGATATAAACTTCAGCCTGGATAACCTGTTTGTATTGCCGCATTCGGTAATTACTAATTTTGACTTAAGGGCGAAAATCCCCTGGGAGAAAGGAACAGAAGAGGGCAGGGTAAGCGCGGAAGGCTGGCTGGATTTATTTAAAAAGAATATGCAGGCGAGCTTAAAGATTGAGGATATTGACGGAGTTTATCTATACCCCTATTATTCTACCTGGGTGGACTTGGAAAAGGCGCGCATTGAGAAGGCAAAGCTTAACTTTTCCAGCAATATCCATAGCCTGAATAACGACATGGTTGCCGATTGCCATTTGGAATTGACGGATATAGTGCGTAAGCCCCGCTCGGCGGAAGAGCCCGAAGAAAAGGCGGAGAAGATTACCAACGCCGTCTTAGATATCTTCCGCGCCTTAAATCAGGGGAAAATAATTTTAGATTTTACCATCAGGACTAAAATGGACAGGCCGGAGTTTGGTTTCGGCAGTATCAGGGCGGCCTTTGAAGAGAAGCTGGTGCGCAGCAGAAAGGGCGGCGCCGTCAAGGTAGAGGATGTCCTGAAGTTCCCCGCCAATCTTCTGCAGGGCACAGTAAAAAGCGCCACTGACCTTACTAACGCGGTAATTGACGGCGTCTTTAGCGTAGGTAGGGAATTAAAAAGGGCGGTTGAAGATACCCTTAAGAAATAAAAGGCGCGGGATTAAAATAGCGCCCTGTCTTTTTTATTGTTTTGCAACCTGGACGTTGACCGCGCGCGGGCCTTTCGGAGATTTTTCCACGTCAAATTCCACTTCCTGCTCCTCATTTAAGGCGTCAAATTTCAAGTCAACAAGGCTGGACTGGTGAAAGAATACTTCGCTGCCGTCCGTGTCGCTGATAAAACCAAAACCTCTTTCGCGGACCAGTTTCTTAATCTTACCTTTATGCATCTTATCCTCCTTTAAATAAAAAACAGGCCCGGCTCTTTAGAAAAACCGGGCCAGCTCTTTTTTAGGTTATAACTTTACTACGTTTACTGCTTGTTCGCCTTTAGGCCCTTTTTCAATTTCAAACTCAACTTCCTGGCCTTCGTTCAAGGATTTATAACCCTCGCCTTGAATCGCGCTGTGATGCACGAATACATCACTGCCGGACTCGGGCGTAATAAACCCATAACCTTTCTGGTTCGAGAACCACTTTACTTTACCTCTTGCCATTACTCACTACCCTCCTTTCTTTGAATTTTACGATAGTAAATAATGGCAGAAAAAAACCGTAAGGTTAGTTATCTCAACCTTACGGCCTGAAGACTTCTAATCCCTTATTTACTACACTGGTGATAAGTATAGCATATTTTTTGGATTTGTCAACTAAATAATATAGCCCAGTTTTTTCCACGGCCTTATTCATACACAAAGCATTACTTTATTAAAGAAACTTTCCATTCCTTATTTACCCATAAACCGTAAACTTCTAACCCGGTATTCCAATTTTTAATATTCTGCACGG
>VGKK01000015.1 GCA_016867095.1 Candidatus Omnitrophota bacterium
TGTTACTCTTTCGCGAGTATAAAAAAGCCGCTAAAGAAATGGGAGAGTTGCAGGCGGTGCTTGGCGAAAAGCACGACCGCCAATTCCTGGAATTAGCCGAAAAGGAACTCCAGGATTTAAGGGCAAAGAGAATAGACCTGGAGGAGAAGCTGAAAAATACCCTCTCTAGCGAAAGCAAGGAATTGGACCGGGACGTAATTGTGGAAATACGCCAGGGCACCGGCGGCCTGGAGGCCAGCTTATTTGCCGGCGACCTTTACCGGATGTACACCAAGTACGCGGCAAGAAGAGGATGGGCCATTGAGCCGATGTCCGTGCATACCAACGAGCTCGGCGGGTTTAAGGAAATAATCTTTAGCGTCAAAGGCAAGGAAGTTTATCGGCGGCTGCAGTTTGAAAGCGGGGTGCATCGCGTGCAGCGCGTCCCCGCTACCGAGGCGCAAGGCAGGATTCACACTTCTACCGCTACTGTCGCGGTTTTAGCCGAGCCCGAAGACGTGGATTTTGTCATTGAGCCGAAGGATTTAAGGATAGATACCTTCCGCTCCAGCGGCCCCGGCGGCCAGCATATGCAAAAGACCGATTCGGCGGTGCGGATTACGCATATACCTACCGGGATGGCCGTCGCCTGCCAGGATGAGCGTTCGCAGTTAAAAAACAAGACCAAGGCTATGAGGATCTTAGGCGCGCGCCTGTTGGATGCCAGGCAGCAGGCAGAGGCCAAAAAAATTTCTGAGGCCAGAAAGTCACAGATTGGCTCGGGAGACCGCAGCGAAAAAATACGCACTTATAATTTTCCCGACCGCCGCGTTAGCGACCATCGCATTAACCTGACGCTGCATAAACTGGAGGCGGTCTTAGAGGGCGACCTGGATGAGCTCTCGGACGCCCTGATAAAAGCTTCTGGAGAAAAAGCAAATGGTAATAAACCATAAATATAAGTCAAAACTCAAAAGTCAAAAGTAAAAAGTTCAAGGCAAAATTCAAAAGTTTTTAAAGTTTTTACTTTTTAGTTATACTTTTGACTTTTTACATTTGCCTTTTGACTTAGTCAGAATTTAAATAAGAAAATGACTGAGACAGAAACATTATTTACTGATATCTTAAATTGCAGCAGGACGGACTTATATTTGAATAGAGGCCTGTCTTTAAATAAAGAACAGCGCGGCCTAATTTGCGCGGCATTAAAGAGAAGAATGGAAGGCGAGCCGCTGGCCTATATTTTAGGTAAGAGCGAATTTATGGGCTTGGAATTTAAGGTTAATCAGGATGTGCTGATACCGCGTCCGGAGACGGAGGTGTTAGTAGAGAAGGTAATGAGTTTGGTCATAAGCCATAAGTCACAAGTCACAAGTCTAAGGATACTAGATATAGGGACAGGGTCGGGTTGTATCGCCGTATCTTTGGCGAAAATGCTGCCCGGCGTTGAGGTAACCGCAACCGATATTTCACAGAGAGCCTTGGCCGTGGCTTTTGAAAATTCCCGATTAAACGGGGTAAGCGAAAATATCAGATTTATTAAAAGCGATCTTTTTGCGAACGACGGACTACGGACGACGAAATACGATATAATTGTCAGCAATCCCGCCTATGTGCGCGCTGCCGAGATTGATGAGCTGCAACCTGAGGTAAGGCGCGAGCCGCGCTTGGCCCTGGACGGCGGAGAGGATGGCCTGGATTTTTATCGCAAGATTATTCAAGAGGCCGGCGGCTATTTAGAAAAAGGCGGCTTGCTTATTATGGAGATAGGTTTTAATCAAGCGCGGGAGATAAAGAAAATTTTTCAAAAATACGGAAATTTTACCGTGTTAGAGGCGGTTAAGGATTATAACAACATAGAAAGAGTGATAGTAGCCAAAAATGGATAAGCTGGTTATAGAAGGCGGCATAAGGTTAAAAGGCGAAGTAGCGGTCTCCGGCGCCAAAAACGCGGTCTTGCCGATACTGGCAGCGACATTATTGACCGATGAGCCCTGCCTGATCAAGTCGGCGCCTAATTTGCGCGATGTCAATACGATGTTGAAGATTTTACGCGCGCTGGGCAAGAACGCGGAAATGGATAAGGGCAAGATAAGCGTAACCAGCACCAAAAATAAAAGTTTTTTTGCCGATTATAAACTGGTTTCCACAATGCGCGCGTCTTTCTGCGTTTTGGGGCCGCTTTTAGGCAGGTTTAAAAAGGCCAAGGTTTCCCTGCCCGGAGGATGCGTTATCGGGATAAGGCCGGTAGATTTGCATATTAAGGGAATAAGGGCCCTGGGCGTCCAGGTAAATGTGGAGTCGGGTTATGTGGTGGCTAATGCCCCGCGGCTTAAAGGTGGCAGTGTCTATTTAGGCGGCATTTTCGGTTCCTCGGTTTTGGCCACGGATAACGTAATGATGGCCGCGGTTTTAGCCAGGGGAAAGACCGTGATTGAGTCTGCGGCCTGCGAGCCGGAGGTGGCAGATTTAGCCGAGTTTTTAATTAAGATGGGGGCCAGGATAAAAGGCCACGGCACCCCGATAATAGAAATAGAAGGGGTCGCGCACCTAAAAGGCGCCACGCATACTATTATACCCGACCGGATAGAGGCCGGGACATTTATGCTCGCTTCTTTAATCACCCGGGGCGATGTACTGATTAAGAATGTTTTTTATCAGCACCTCGGAGCGCTGATTGATAAATTGGAAGAGGCAGGCGCGGGCATTGTAAAGGCCGACAGTTCGCTGCGCGTGTACCCGAAAAGAAGGCTCAGGCCGGTGAACGTCACTACGTTACCTTATCCGGGTTTTCCTACCGATATGCAGGCGCAGATAATGAGTTTGATGGCGATAACCGCGGGCATCAGCGTGATTACCGAAAAAATTTATCCGGACAGGTTTATGCACGTCGCCGAACTGAACCGTATGGGCGCGCGCATCCAAAGGGAAGGTCCGCACGCGATTGTGGAGGGCGTCAAATATCTTTCCGGCGCGCCGGTAATGGCCTCGGATTTACGCGCCTCCGCGTGTTTGGTATTGGCCGGTTTAATCGGCAAGGGCAGGACGTCAGTCTCCAGGATTTATCATTTGGAGCGCGGCTACGAAAATTTAGAAGAAAAACTGCGGGGATTAGGGGCAAGGATTTGGCGGGAGAAGGAATAAGGGGCATATTGAAGCGAAATAACCAAACACCAAGTTACAATAACCAAACAATAACCAATAAGCAAATCCCAATAACCAAAAAAAGTTTGGTTATTGGTCTCTTGGATATTGGAATTTATTTGGTGATTGGAAATTGGTTATTGGTGATTTCGTTAGGGGAGATTAAGATATGGTTCTTATGATTGATAATTACGATTCCTTTACCTATAACCTGGTGCAATATTTAGGCGCCCTGGGCGTCCAGGTAAAGGTATTCAGAAATGATAAGATTTCCCTGGAGAAGATTAAGCGGCTGCGGCCGGAAAAAATTGTCATTTCGCCCGGGCCGGGCCGGCCGGAAGAAGCAGGGATTTCCTGCGCGGTGATTAAGAAATTTTCCGGGGTAATTCCCATATTGGGGGTGTGCCTTGGCCATCAGGCCATTGCCTATGCCTACGGAGGCCGCATTATCGGAGCCAAGCGCCTGATGCACGGAAAGACTTCTTTAATCTACCATAATAAACAGACTATTTTTAAGGGGGTGCCCAATCCCTTTATAGGCACGCGTTACCACTCCTTAATTGTGGAGAAAAAAAGTTTGCCCCGCGATTTAGAGATTATCGCCTGGACAAAAGAAGGCGAGATTATGGGCTTAAAACATAAGGCCTTGCCAATATGGGGGGTGCAATTTCATCCCGAATCTATTTTAACTAAGGTTGGCAAGGATATCTTGTCCAATTTCTTAAAATTATGATAGAACAGGCAATAGAAAAACTCAATCAAGGCCAGGATTTAACCGCGGACCAGATGCGCCAGGCAATGGAAGAGATAATGACCGGCCATGCCCAGACGCCGCGGATTGTTTTGTTTCTGACTGCGCTGAGCAAAAAAGGGGAAACAGTAGAGGAACTAACTGCCGCCGTATCCGTGATGCGCCAACATGTTACCAGGATTCATAGCCGCAAGGATTTAATCCTGGATACCTGCGGCACAGGCGGGGACAGGCTGGGGACTTTTAATGTTTCCACGGCAGTTGCGTTTGTGGCCAGCGGCTGCGGGATTACCGTTGCCAAGCACGGCAACCGTTCCGTATCCAGCCGCTGCGGAAGCGCCGATATACTGGAGGCGTTAGGGGTAAATATCAATATGCCGGCGGAAAAATTAGAGCGCTGCCTGGATGAAGTCGGGATTGCTTTTTTATTCGCGCCGAATTTGCACCCGGCGATGAAATACGCGATGCCGGCCAGAAAGGAAATCGGTAAGCGCACGTTGTTCAATATTCTCGGCCCCTTAAGCAATCCGGCGGCAGCTACTCATCAGCTGGTGGGCGTGTATGACCGGCATTGGGTAGAGATTTTAGCCCAGGTATTAAGTAAGCTGGGCGCAGTGCATGCCTTAGTGGTGCACGGAGAAGACGGGCTGGATGAGATTACTACCTGCGCCAGGACATACATCAGCGAGGCCTATCAGGGTAAAATCAAAAGTTTTGAACTGAATCCCGAAGAGCTGGGGATTAAAAAAAGCAAATTAGAGGATTTAGTTGGCGGGGACGCGGCCTGCAATGGCCAGATTTTGCTGGATATCTTAAAGGGCGCAGCCGGCCCCAGGCGCGATATTGTTTTATTGAATGCCGCGGCGGCAATCTACGCCGCGGATAAGGCGAAATCCATCAAAGACGGCCTGAAATTAGCCGAGGAATCTATCAGCTCAGGGCAGGCTTTAAAGAAATTAGAATTACTCAAAGAATATTCGCTGTAAAAGAGATGAAAAAACCCGATATTTTAAAAGAGATTATCCAGAAAAAGAAGGAAAAAATTGTTTTAGCCAGACAGCTATTACCCGAGGAAGATTTAAAGGCCAAGGTCCAGGGGTTGGCGCCAACGCGGCCATTTTTGGAAGCGATACATAAACCCCGCGTGATTTCCTTAATCGCCGAGATAAAGAAGGCCTCGCCTTCCCGCGGCACAATTCGTGAAAATTTTAACCTTGCCCAAGTCGCCTCGGCCTATAAAGAGGCAGGCGTGCAGGCAATTTCCGTGTTAACCGAAGAAGATTATTTCGGCGGCAATATCTCTTACCTAAATGAAGCCAAAACGCTTATTGATACGCCGGTTTTAAGAAAGGATTTTATCCTGGAGCCATACCAGGTTTATGAGTCGCGTTATTTTGGCGCAGACGCTATTCTTCTGATCGCCGATTTATTAACACAGGAAAAATTGCTGGAATTGACTGAACTAACTTGCGGGCTGGGAATGGAGTACCTGGTGGAGGTGCACACCGAAAAGGAATTAAAAAAGGTTTTAAAATTAAAATCCGTAAATTTAATCGGAATAAATAACCGCGATTTGCATACCTTGGAGGTGGATTTTAAAACCACCGAGAAGTTATTTCCCCTAATCCCCAGAGATAAAGTGGTAGTCATAGAAAGCGGCATCAAGAGCCATCAGGATGTATTATTCCTAAAGATTTTAGGCGTGAGCGCGGTTTTAGTCGGCGAGACTTTTATGCAGGCGCCGGACATCAAGAAGAAGGTGGAAGAGGTAATGGGGTGGTAAGTGAGGCCGTAACTTAGCGAGCGAGCACCCGGCTCTATCGGGACAGCCGGTGTGCCGCTTTCTGCGGCAACACCCGAGCTTATTGGAAAGCTCGGTATGCCGCTTTCTGCGGCAAGCGAAGCTAAGTTATTTGGCCGAACTTATCCCGCCGAGTATGGCAAAATTGTCGTAAGAGAATTTTGCCATATCTTACGAGGCGGGAGATCGTTAAGAATGATAAAAATAAAAATATGCGGGATAACGAATTTAGAGGACGCGCAGGTTGCGGTAGCTGCCGGCGCAGATGCCCTGGGGTTTGTATTTTATCGCAAAAGCCAGCGTTATATTGCGCCGGAGAAGGCCCGGGCCATCATCAGGCAGCTTCCTCAGGATGTAAGTAAGGTTGGTGTATTTGTTAACGCCAGGGGAAAAACCATTAAAGATATTGCTAAATTATGCAGTCTTGATATACTACAATTTCATGGAGCCGAATCCGCGGAGTTTTGCCAAAAGTTTAAAGGCTATAAGATTATTAAGGCGTTCAGGATTAACCCCGCCCTTCGTTCAAGTTTATGGTTTTCAACGAAGAGCGGGGTAAAGGATAAGCCGGCGCCAAAAGAGCTGGCTAAATACCGGACTTTTGCCTATCTTTTTGACACTTTTGCCAAAGATAAGGCAGGCGGGACAGGCAAGGCCTTTAATTGGGAATTGTTAAAAGACATCGTCGCTGATTTAAAACAGCCGATATTTTTATCCGGCGGCCTGGCCAGGAATAATGTGCAAGCGGCAATAAAAATTCTCCATCCGGCCTGGGTGGATGTCTCCAGTTCTGTAGAAATAAGGCCGGGCAAGAAAGACCAGAAAAAGGTGAGGGATTTTATTAGCGCCGCCAAATCAAGACCGGGTCTTGCGCCCCTTGTCAAGACCGGGTCTTGAGTATTTTAGGAGAAGATGGTATGTTACCGGATAAAAGAGGGCATTTTAACGGGTTTGGGGGCAGGTTTGTCTCCGAGACGCTCATTTACGCCTTAGACCAGCTGGAAAGAGAATATCAAAAGGCCAGGCGCGACAGGAAATTTACCCAGGAGCTTAGTTATTACCTAAAGGAATACGCCGGCCGGCCCACGCCGTTATATCTGGCGCGGAATTTGAGTAGCTATTTAGGTATAGATAAAATATACCTTAAGAGAGAGGACTTGCTGCATACCGGCGCGCATAAAATTAATAATACCCTGGGCCAGGTATTGCTGGCGCTGCGGATGAAAAAAAGCCGCATTATCGCCGAGACCGGGGCCGGACAGCATGGCGTGGCTACGGCGACAGTAGCGGCAATGTTTGGCCTGGAGTGCGATATTTATATGGGCGAGGCGGATATCTGCCGCCAGAGATTAAATGTCTTTCGGATGAAATTGTTAGGCAGCCGGGTGATTCCGGTAACAAGCGGCTCGCGAACATTAAAGGACGCCACTACCGAGGCCTTAAGAGACTGGGTGACCAATGTCAGCAACACGCATTACATTATCGGCTCAGTAGTCGGGCCGCATCCCTATCCGATGATGGTCAGGGATTTTCAGTCAATAATCGGCCGCGAGGCCAGGCAGCAGGTTTTAAAAAAAGAAGGCAGGCTGCCGGATTATCTGGTGGCTTGCGTGGGCGGCGGCAGTAATGCCATGGGCCTGTTCTATCCCTTTTTCAAAGACAAAAAAGTAAAATTTATCGGCGTAGAGGCTGCCGGCCTGGGCCTGGCTTCGGGTAAGCATGCCGCCACATTAGTTGCCGGCTCTGTCGGCGTTTTGCACGGCTCCAAGTCCGGCCTTTTGGAAGACAAATTCGGCCAGGTCAAGATTGCCCATTCTATTGCCGCGGGCCTGGATTATCCCGGGGTCGGGCCGGAGCACGCCTATTACAAGAAAATCGGCCGGGCTAAATATGCAGCGGTGAATGACCGGGAGGCCCTGGAAGGTTTTCAATTATTATCGGAAAAAGAAGGGATAATCCCCGCGTTAGAGCCGTCGCACGCCATTTTTTATTTAAAGAAATTAAAATCCGCGATTAAAAAGAATTCCCTGCTTATCCTTTGCCTTTCAGGAAGAGGGGATAAGGACACGGATATCGTGGGGGAAAAATTAAAATTATGAACCCTGCCTTTCCTAAGGGCCGGGGTAGAATAGAAAGGAAGAGCGGGGTGAATAGGATTGAACGTAAGTTTAAGGAATTAAAGAAAAAGAGAAAAAAGGCGTTTATCGCCTTTATTACCGCCGGATATCCTAACCTCGGCCTGACCAGAAAATTGGTTTTTGAATTGGCAGGCAGCGGCGTAGATATCCTGGAGTTGGGCGTGCCTTTTTCCGACCCGATGGCAGACGGGCGGGTAATCCAGGAAGCCTCGCAAAAGGCATTAGAACATAAAGTTAACCTCGGCGCTATCTTACGCTTAGTGAAAGCGGCGCGCTCCCGCACAGAAATACCTATCTGCCTGATGAGCTATTACAATCCCATATTTTGTTTTGGCGAAGAAAAATTCGTCCAGGCTGCTGTCCGCAGCGGCGTGGACGGCATTATTATTCCTGACCTGCCTCCTGAAGAAGCCAGGCCGCTCGTCAAGCTAACCCATAAATACGGCCTGGATTTGGTTTGTTTTATTTCTCCGACTACCTCCACTAAGCGCATAAAATACATCAGCGCGGCGGCAAGGGGGTTTATCTATTACGTAAGTTTCAAGGGCGTGACCGGCTCGCGCCAGGCGCTGGCCGGAGATATTAAAGGGCAGCTGAAAGCCATTAAGAGGATAACCAAGAAACCGGTTTGCGTGGGATTTGGCGTAGCCACTGCGCAGCAGGTAAAAGAGATTTACCAGATTGCCGACGGAGTGATTGTCGGCAGCGCGATTATCAATAAGATAAAGGAGAATATCGGCCGTCCCGATTTAATTAAGCGGGTAGGCGGTTTTACGCGGCGTTTAAGCGATGTATAAAAAAACCACATTAGATAACGGCTTAAGGATTATTACCCACCCTATGCCCAGGATGCTCTCAGCGGCTTTGGGGATCTGGATAAAGGTAGGCGGCAGGTATGAAAGTTCCCAGAATAAGGGCATCAGCCATTATTTAGAGCACCTGGTTTTTAAAGGCAGCAGGCGTTATTCCTGCCGCCAGATTAAAGAATCCATTGAGGGCGTAGGCGGCTCACTGAACGGTTTTACTTCCGAAGAGTTAACCTGTTACCTGGTAAAGCTGCCCAGCCGCCATTTGGATTTGGCGCTGGATATTTTATCCAGCATGGTCGCTGATCCGCTATTGTCGGCCGAAGATATCGCCAAGGAAAGGACAGTCATCCTGGAAGAAATAAAGATGCACAAGGATGTGCCGCAGAGTTATGTTTATGAATTATTGGACGCGCTCCTGTGGCCGGGCCATCCTTTGGGCGCCACTATTACCGGCACCGAGGAATCCGTCGGCCGGATAAACAGAGAGAATTTATCGGCGTTCCAGGAGCGGTATTATGTGCCGGCAAATATTGTGGTCAGCGCCGCGGGTTTATTAGAGCATGACCAGCTTGCCGCGAAGGTGAAGAAGGCTTTTACGCGCGCTAAGACAAAACAGGGCGATAAATTCCAAGCCACGAAGAAAACACAGCTTAAGCCGCAATTAAAAATATTCCATAAAGATACCGAGCAGACCCATTTTACCCTGGGGTTCCACAGTTTTAAAAGAGGCCACCCCTTAAAATACGCCCTGGGGTTACTCCATGTGATTATGGGCGCGAATATGTCCAGCCGCTTATTTAACGAAGTGAGGGAAAAAAGGGGCCTGGCCTATGAAATCGGCACGCAGGTAAGGGCGTTTGACGATACCGGCGCCTTTATCGTGCATGCCGGCATTGATAATAGAAAAGTAATTGACGCGCTTAAACTCATCCTGGAGGAGCTGGAGGAGGTAAAAGATAAGCCGGTCAGCCCCGGCGAATTAAAGCGCGCCAAGGAATTTTATTCAGGCCAGTTGACCCTGGCATTAGAGGACACCTTAGACCATATGCTTTGGATCGGCGAATGTACTGCCAGCTTAGATAAAACCTATACCTTAGAGGAAGTGATTAAAGAGGTGCGCCGGGTTGGGCCGCAAGACATTCAAAAGACAGCCGGCCAGATATTCAAGGAAAATAGTTTAAATCTGGCGTTAATTGGGCCGATACAAGATATCCAGGACGAGATTTATCAAAAACTGCGCCTGGCTTAATTTCTAAGAGGGGAGCGGATTCTTTGTTTAGTTTGCCTGTTACCATAATAAGCATAGCCATCCTGGCGCTGTTTTCCTTTTTCTTTTCTCTTTCTGAAACCGCCATTATCGGCTTAAGTAAAATTAAGCTGCGCCATATGCTGGCCAAGGCGGTAAAGGGCGCGCCGCACATCCAGCGTTTAGTCGCAAAGCTGGATAAATTTATCGTCGCTATTTTGGTCGGGAACAATTTCTTGAATATCGCGATTTCCTCTATTGTTACCGGCATTTTTGTGGGCATCTTTGGTTTTCACTGGGGCGTATTGATCAGCACGTTTGCGACGGCAATGTTCGTATTGATTTTCTGCGAAATCACCCCTAAAATCCTGGCGCTGAAAAATACGGAAAAGGCGGCGCTCTTTGCCGCCCCTTTAATGGAGGCGTTTATTAAGTTATTCAGCGGCACTATCGGGATTTTTGAGGGGATAAGCAACTTTATTATTAAGCTGTTAAGGATAAAACCGGCCAAGCGTTCGCCCCTGATTACCGAAGAAGAGCTGCGCTTGATGATTGAATTGGGCAAGGAGGAAGGGTTTTTAAGCGACCAGGAAGGAAAGATGCTCCAGCGCATCTTTGAGTTTGGCGACATCGCGGTAGGCGATATAATGGTGCCGAAAGAAAAAATGGTGGCGGTAAATATCAAATCTACTCCCGAGGAAGTGCTGGATATTTTTTCCGAACAGGGCCATGCCCGCCTGCCGGTTTACCAGGGCTCTGCGGATAATGTGGTCGGCGTGATTTACGCCCGGGATTTATTGTATATATTGAGGGATAAGGGGTTATTTTTACTGCAGGACCTGGTCCATCCGGCATATACAGCCCCCCGCAAAATGCCGGTGAACGAGCTTTTAAAGAAGTTCCAGGCGGAAAAAATTCAAATTGCGATTGTGGTTGACGAGCACAAAAAGACTTTGGGCCTGGTGACCCTGGAAGACCTGGTGGAAGAGATAGTGGGTGAAATAGAAGAAGTGTACGCCAGGCACCACAAATAAGGATTTTCTTTAAAATTTGTATTGAATTTTTTAGTAAATAGTGTATATTAGTTTCAATCTGCTGTGCAGTTTGTTTTAACCGCGTTTTAAATAAAAGGAGGAGGCAAAATGGCGGAAAAAGGATACTGTGTGAAATGTAAAAAGATGAGAGAGATTAAGGATGAGCAGAAAGTTACGATGAAGAACGGCCGCTTGGCGGTAAAGGGAAAATGCCCGGAATGCAGCACAGGGATGTATAGGATTTTAGGGAAAAAATAGTGCTTTCATTAGCGCGGCGCATTGTCGCCATCGCAAAATCTAAAAAGGCACAAGACGCGGTCGTTTTAGATATGCGGGGCGTTTCCAACTTTTGCGATTATTTCATCATCTTAAGCGCGACTTCCTTGCGGCATGTCAACGCGCTCAGTAAGGCCATACAGGAAGAATTAGATAAAGAAAGAATAAAACCTCTCTCTAAGGTTAATACCAGCGATGAATCAGGGTGGGTGGTGCTGGATTACGCCTCAAGCGTGGTGCATATCTTTTATAAACCGATGAGAGAGTTTTATTCTTTAGAGCACTTGTGGAGCGATGCCAAGAAGGTTAGAATCTCAAGGGCCGGCAAGGCCAAAGAGCCAAAATCTCCCCGCCGTTAATCTTCTCAATTCATTATTCTAAAAAATGAAGAAAAATATCCAGGATTTACTGGTATCCGCGATAAAGCGTTCATTAAAGGACCTGGGTTTGGGCAGCGTTACCCCGCAGGATTTATATTTAGACCTGCCCGCGGACAGCCGTTTCGGGGATATATCTTCCAATATCGCGTTACGGCTAAGCAAGCTGACGCAGAAGTCGCCCGTACAGATTGCCCAGGAGCTAATCGTCAAGATTAAGGAACATTTAGAAAAGAGCCCTTTAAGGGTTTATATCAAAGAAGTAAAATGCGCAGGCGCCGGATTTATCAATTTTTATTTAAATGAGCGCTATTTTTGCGAACAGGTCAGGGAGATAATCTCAAGGGGCAGCGCAGGGCTGAAATTAAATTTAGCCAAAAGAAAACGCGTGCTTATTGAGTTTGTCAGCGCCAACCCCACCGGCCCTTTATCCGTGGCGCACGCCAGGCAGGCGGCAGTAGGGGATATCCTGGCAAATATCCTGGAATTTTTGGGGTTTCGGGTCAAAAGAGAATATTATCTTAACGACGAAGGCAACCAAATCCAGATCCTGGGTAAATCCGTAGAATTAAGGCTAAAGGAATTAAACGGCGAAAAAATAGAATTCCCGGAGAATTATTATCAGGGTGAGTATATATATGAGATAGCCAAGCGGTCACAAGTTACCAGTCACAAGTCGCAAGACTTTAGCGAGTTTGCCGCGGGGTATATTTTAGATATCATCAGGAAGGAGCTGGGCGATTTCGGGGTAAGGTTTGATTATTGGTCCAGCCAGAAAAAGCTGAGAAAGAGCGGTAAGATAGAGAAGGCCTTAGGGTTATTAAAGAAGAAGGGCTTTCTTTATGAGCAGGACGGCGCCTGGTGGCTGAAATCTACCCAATTCGGGGATGATAAGGACCGGGTAGTCATAAAGAGCGATAAATCCTATACATATTTGGCCCCGGACATCGCCTATCACCAGGAAAAATATCAGCGCAGATTTGACTGGTTAATCAACCTCTGGGGGCCTGACCATCACGGCTATATTAACAGATTACGTGCCGCGGTGCAGGCGCTGGGGTATAAGCAGGAATCATTATCCATTATTATCGTGCAGCTGGCTTCCATTTTTAGAGAGGGTAAATCCTTGGAGATGTCCACCCGCAAAGGCCAGTATATCACTTTAAGGGAGGTTTTAGATGAAGTCGGAGTTGATGCCGCCAGGTTCTATTTTGCGATGCGCCGCACTTCCAGCCACCTGGATTTTGATTTAGCCCTGGCCAAAAAACATACTTCAGAGAATCCGGTTTATTATGTGCAGTACGCCCACGCGCGGATTTGCAGTATTTTAGGCAACGCTAAACTGGCGGCGGGAAAATGCGCGGATTTAACTCTGTTAAAGGAAAAACAGGAATTAGAGCTTATCCGAAAGCTGCTGCAATTTACTTATATACTCAACATCTGTTACAACACCCAGGATCCCTATATGCTCACCGTTTATTTGCAGGAACTGGCAGAGGCATTCCATAAATTTTATGACCAGCACCGGGTGTTAACAGAGGATGAGAATTTGACTAAAGCCAGGCTTGCCTTAATTTCCGCCACGCGCGTTGTGGTAGCCTGCGGTTTAGACTTGTTAGGCGTATCCCATCCCGAGAAAATGTAAGTGAGGGCATAATTTATGGAGCGAGCACCCGGCCGTATCGGAACAGCCGGTGTGCCGCTTGTGCGGCAAGCGAACATAAATTATATGCCCGAACTTACCCAGCACTAATTTTATGATACGCTTAAAGTTAGCTCATAGGGGTTACATTGGCATCAACCCTTATGAGATAAAGATAAGGCTTTATAAAAATTAGTGCTGGGTTAAATTCGCCCCTGCCGTTTTGCTTCGCTTTTGCGATAGCAAAACGAAGCAGCAGGGGCTCATTTAAGATGCATGCCCACAAGATATTAAATATCGCCCCTGCCCAGCCCGGCGTTCAGGAAACTTTGAGCCGGCAGCTGGGTATTTCTAAAATCCTGGCGCAGGTATTGGCTAACCGCGGCATTAAAACTAAAGAAGAAGCAGAAAAATTCCTGAATATCAAACTGGAGCACCTTCTGGACCCTTATTCCTTTACGGATATGCCCCGGGCAGTCAGCCTTATCCAGCAGGCAGCTAAAAATAAAGAGAAGGTGATGGTTTTCGGAGATTATGATGTGGACGGCATTACCAGCACCGCGCTGTTAAAGCTGGCCCTTGCCAGGCTAGGGGTGGAGGCGCTGCATTATCTCCCGCACCGGGTTAAGGAGGGGTATGGTTTAAGCCAGAATGCCCTGCGTTTTGCCAAAGAAAAGAAGGTGAAACTGGTAATTACCGCGGATTGCGGGATTAATAATCATGAAGAAGTCAGCCAGTTGAGGCGGAATAATATAGACGTGATTATTACCGACCATCATGAGCCGCTGAATGCCGATTTGCCGCGGGCAAACAGCATTATTAATCCCAAAGTGGAAAATTCCGCTTATAAATACCGGGATTTAGCCGGGGTGGGCGTGGCCTACAAGCTAGCCCAGGCGCTGGCCAAGCAAAGTTTATTTGAGGATTTGGATTTAGTCTCTTTAGGCACGATTGCCGATGTCGTGCCTTTGACCGGAGAGAACCGTATCTTTGCCAAGGTCGGTTTAAAGATGATTCGCGAGAGTAAAAAGATGGGCATTAAGGCCTTGATAGAAGAAAGCGGCATAAAAGACAAAGAAATTACCTCTACCTTTGTCAGTTTTATCCTCGGGCCGCGCCTGAATGCCAGCGGCCGGATAGATTCCGCGGAAGTGGCCCTGAATTTATTGTTGAGCGCAGAAGAGAAAGAGGCTGAGGCCTTGGCCAAGATGGTGGAAGCGCATAACCGCCAGCGCCAAAAAATAGAAGGCAAGGTTATGGAGGAAGCCCAGGTTTTAGTTGACCGGGAGGTTAATTTTAAGGAGCATAAAATTATCGTGATTGCCAAAGAGGACTGGCATCCGGGCGTCCTGGGGATTGTGGCTTCCAAGCTGGCAGACAGATTTTACCGGCCGGCCATAGTGATTTCCCTGAATTACGATTTATGCAAGGGCTCTGCCCGTTCCATAAAAAATTTCCATTTGTTCCAGGCGCTTTCTGAATGCAGCGATTTACTGGAGGACTTTGGCGGCCATGCCCATGCCGCGGGCCTGGTTATTACCAAAGACAGCATAGAAGATTTCAGGAAGAGTATGAACCGCCTGGCAAAAGAAAAACTGGCCCTGGAAGATTTATTGCCGAGTCTGGACATAGATATGGAATTGGCCCTTTCTGACTTAGACGAAAAGATGATTTCGCAATTACAGGCGCTGGAGCCGTTTGGCGCGGGCAATCCTGAGCCGTTGTTTTATAGCCGCAACCTCAAACTTAAAGGCCAGCCCCAGGTTTTAGGCAGGAATACCCTGAAGTTTTGGGCCAGCGACGGCCAGGCTACTTATCAGGCCATTGGTTTTGGCCTGGGGAATTTTCAGGACAGCCTGGTGGCTACCGATAGTTTTGATTTGGTCTATACCCCGCGGATAGATAATTGGCAGGGAGAGGGCTGCGTTCTTTTGGAAGTCAGGGATATATTTTTTAAGTGAGGCCGCAACTTACGGAATGAGCAGAGCGAATGAACGTAAGTTGTCTGGCCGAACTTATCCCGCCGAGTATGGCAAAATTGTCGTAAGAGAATTTTGCCATATCTTACGAGGCGGGAGGCGTAAGTTATCCGCCCATTAAGCTTTTTTAAAATTACCCCTTTTGATGCACTTGGTGCAGAGATAGACTTTTCGCGGGTGGTTATTCACCAGGATACGCAGCTTCTGTAGGTTAGGAAGGAACTCGCGGTGAGTTGAGCGGACTACCTTTTTGCCTGTGCCGCCTTTTTTCTTGGCTAAACCCTTGCGCACGATAACTCTTCCACTGACCGCGCCCTTTCCGCAGATAAAGCAAATTTTAAGCATTTTTACTCACTCTCCTTACACAGAGGTGTACACTTGGCCATCCGATAGGCCAAGGTGTTATAGGGATTACAAGTATACTTGAAAATCAGCCGCTGTCAAGGTAAAATAAGTGAGGGCACGACTTAGCGAACGCGAGTGAAGCTAAGTTGTTGCCCGAACTTACCCAGCACTAATTTTATACAGCATTTGAGTTAATTCCAGGACTTTGTTAATTTTGAAGCCGTTCTTTAAAACGCCGGGATTTGATGCATTGTAATTGTGCGGCATCGGGGTTCTTTGACAGGAGCATGGCGGAGTCGACGATGATGAGAAAAGCGACAGATTCCTTGCATTGCGAGATAGACTTCGGTGGTTCTGCGA
>VGKK01000016.1 GCA_016867095.1 Candidatus Omnitrophota bacterium
TCGCAGAACCACCGAAGTCTATCTCGCAATGCAAGGAATCTGTCGCTTTTCTCATCATCGTCGACTCCGCCATGCTCCTGTCAAAGAACCCCGATGCCGCACAATTACAATGCATCAAATCCCGGCGATTTAAAGAACGGCTTCAAAATTAACAAAGTCCTGTTTTTACTTATGACTTGTGACTTATGACTTGTGACCTTTTAATATGCCTTCTCAGAAACGGGTTTGCTGGTGTACCATTCTTTAATCACATTATGCGCCGGTTTATTTTGCGGGGTAAAACCTTTATTCAATTCCCCGCCCATCCTGGGATTGGTTCCCCAATACCACCAGTATGCCCCGTAAAACCAGGGCTTATCCCAGAAAGTTTCCAGCAGCGCCCGGTAACAGTTAGCCTGTAATTCTAAATCGAGCTTGCCCATACCCACGTACTGCCAGGGCTCGTCAGTAGCGTCTTCCACGCTCTTATAGCCGATTTCGGCGAAAATAACCGGCTTGTTTATCTTTTGCTGCCAGGGCTCAATGGTCTTTAACCAATCCCCCCAGGCGGATTTCAATTCCTCTACTTTGGGTGCCATGCTGCAAACCAAAGGAAAATAAGGGTCTATTCCGGCGTAATCCAGGGCATCCCAAAACTCAATCTGGTTAAATTCCTGGTGCCAATTAGCGGCGTAAGTCAACTTGCCTTTATATACCTGCCGGACCTTGGCAATCAGCTCCCGCCAATATTTGGGTTGCGTCAAGGTAGCCTGGGTAAGCTCTGTGCCGATACAGAAAATCTCCGCGTTTTCCTGGGCGGCGATATTGGCGTAGTGCAGAATAAACGCGGTATAGCTGTCAGACCATTTTTGCCAATCCTGGGGGCTGACAGGCGCGATGTCTCCCCGCCAGTTGCCTTCGCCCAAAATAAGGTCTAAATGCGGCTTAAGCATTACCTTGAATTTTAAGTCGTGGAGCTTACGGATAGCAAAAATAAGGCTTTCATCAGAAGGCGTCTTGTCCTTTACAGGAGATATTTCGGTGGAGCTATTCTTTTCCTGGTACCAGGTAGTCACCAAGCCCGCCCAGTCCGCTCCCGCGGAGCGCATCTGTTCCATAGCTGCCACGGAATTAGCGTTGCTGTATCCGTTTTCCGTCCAGGCAACATAAATTATGCCTTTCTGAAAATCATATTTTGCTACCTTGGGCGCTCCAGTTTCGGTAACTGCTTCCGGAGCTTTTTCTTCAGGTAGCGCTGCCGCAAGGGCCGGCTTCTCCTCTTCAGCAGGAGTTTCGGCCAAAGGAACTTCCACAATGGGAACTTCCGGAGCTGACGGCGCCTCTTTAACCGGAGCAACAGGCGCTTTCTCCGTTTCTGCCGAAGGCACTGGCGTTATTGCCGGTTTAACTGACGCCCGGAATAAAATGCCCCCGGCAATAAACCCCACGATAAATACTATGGCGATAAAAAAATACAAAGACTTCCCCTTCCACATAGCGAAAACCCTCCTTTAATGAGCAGATGATTTATGGAGACCTGAAAGGGCGACATAAATCATAGCGTCCCTCATTTACTTGCCTATCAGCGTCTGCGAATTAAATCCTTGACATTTTGTTATGCAAAATGTCAAGGATTAAGTTCCATTCAACACTACCTATCTAAATTAATTGCTCAGCCTTATGTTATCAACATACACCGGGCCTTTATACACCGGCCGCAGATTTGACTCAATCCTTACCCCTAACTTACGTATATCAGAGCGGAATTTGTCGGTAACCTGAGTCCTGCGCCAGTCTGTGCTGCCTGGCCCAAGATTGGCGGTAATAGTGGTCCACTCTCCGGGAGCTAACTTTACCAGGCGCGCCATCTCTATCCAGGCCCAATCCGCGCCTACCGTCAGGATTACGCGGCCCTGCAGGCCAAAGGGCGCATCCGCTGGCAAATATACATCCACGGAAAGGCTCTTATAAGGCGTCCAGTCAAAATACTGCGGAACTTCTATATAAGCAGCCGTCCATTTCCCGCCTGGGAAATTAGTCATTATCTCTAAAGAAGATTTTCCTTCCCCGGCAACTTTGTCCGAAACAGTTATGCCTTGCGCCACATATTCTTCCTTTTCAAAGCACCAATCGGGTATCTCCCAGCCGCCGATATCTCCTTCAAATCCGAAAACGACCTTTTCCGGGGGGCACTGCTGGCAGAACCCCAGGCGCGCCACAAAAAGCACGCCCGCGATTACACCTAAAACTTTTAATGTTAACTTCATTTGCTGCCTCCTTGTTTTAATTAAAATTGTTTGGATGTTTTATTTGGCAAGTTGCTACTCTTTTTACCGCCTCCTTTCTACCTCACTGCATAATATATCCCTTATTAACTTTGCTTAACTGCGAATATCGGAGGATCAGATTATCAGAACGAGATTATCAGAGTATTAGATTATTAGAAAAAACGTAGAATTCTTCCATCTCTAATATTCTGATGATCTGATTTTCTCGCTCTGATGCTCTGATAGTCTGATATTCGCATTCAACACGCTATCTTATTCTACTTTATAACTTCTTCAGCCATTCCGAAAATACTTCCTCCGCCTTCTTGCCCCTGATAGTATAGCCCAGGGGAGACCACCTTTCCTGGGGAAAATAATTCCACCAATAAAGCCCTTTAAACCAGCTATAAGTTGTGCAAACCGCCAACATCGCGTCCAGCGCGTCGGCCTGTTCTTCCTGGTCCACCGCGGTCTCTGATAAATTGGAAAAAACGCTCCAGGGCTGGATGTTCGTGCCATCGGCGCTGCTGTAACCCACCTCGGTAAATATCACCGGTTTATCTATCTTGCTTTGTTTAAGCCAATCATCCAGCAAAATGGCGTTATTCTTCCATCCGGCAATCAATTCTTCCTTTGTGGGATCCTTTTCTGTCGTCAGGGCGAAATAGGCGTCTATCCCCACATAATCCAATTTATCCCAAAAACCCACCTCCGCGTATTCATTCCAGTTCGCCGAATAAACCAGCGGACCGGAGTAAATTTTTCTTATCTCTGTAATAATCCCCTCCCACTGGGGTTGCCATTGCGCCGTGGTGATATTCACTAATTCCGTGCCGATGGAAAATAATTCCACATTATAAAGGCTGGCCAGTTTGGCGTAATAAAGGATATAATTCTTGTAGCTGGCGAACCACTCGGCAGAAGGAATGATATCGCCGCGCCACTGCCCGGTCTTTAAGTCAACGTGCGGCTTAAGCATAACTTTCAGCCCCAGCGCATGGGCCTTATTTATGGCGTGAATAAGCGCCTTATCGTCCGGCGTATCCTTGGCATCGGGATAAATATTCTTCTGGTCAACCTCATCCTGGAACCAGACCACCATAATCCCCAGGTGCCGCACGCCCAATTCCTTCAAATACTCCAGGGTCTGGTCGGAAAAAACGCTGCCCAGCTCTGTTTTGCTCCAGGAGGTATAAACCACGCCCTTTTGGAATTCCGCGGGGGTAATCGCGCCCGGAGAGCCGACATCTTCCTCCCTTTCCTCCTTCGGCGGAGCCTCTATGCCGGCCAACTTCTCCGCTATTTGCGGATAGACGCCAACTAAAGGCTTATCCCCGGGATTATCCTTGGCCGGCCCCAATAATACTACCTCCCAGGTGGAAATCCCCCAATCAGGATTGACTTTTTTAGTCCCTAAAATTTTAACGTAGCGGGCCTTGACGCTGGCAAACTCCGTTTCGTCTATATTGCCGTCCTGGCCCTTTAAGGACAGAAGGAGCTGCCAGTTCTGGTTATCGTCGGAGATAAGGATATCGTAATCCACCGCGTAGGCCTGCTCCCAAAAAATTATAATCTTACTTAAGGTTTTAGGGGCGCCGAAATCAAAAGTTATCCACTGGCCAGGCGTATAATTGGAAGACCAGCGCGTCAGGAGGCTGCCGTCAACGGTGGCGCGCACATTCGGCAAAGGCGCCCAGTCCGGAGTAGTATCAAAAGAAGAAACCTCTACCGATGCCACGTTAAGATAAACCGGTTGCGCCTCTTGCGCGGCGCAGCCGACACTAGTAATACAGAATAAAAATAATAATGCTAAAAATAACTTCCTCATCTGATTTTACCTTTCATATAATTAATAGAAATTACAATATACAATACACAAATCACAAACAAATCACAATATCAAATGACCAAATTACCAAAAAGTTCTTTTAGCTAAAGCGGGGATTTTGGTCATTATGATTTCGGTATTGTTTGTAATTTGTTATTTGGAATTTGTAATTTGGTTTTTATGCCTCCTCTTCCTCCTAAACAGTGCCCCTGCGCGCCTCCAGGTTCCTGCGGATTTCCTCAATTTTCTGCTTGGTGAGCGGCACGCGCAAAACAAAAATAATCGCGATAGCCAGGCCTGCTATCGGAACAAAGGCAAGACTGGCGCGGATCCAGAATATGGTCTGGGGCGCCTGCACCGCAAGCTTCCAAGTAAAGCCCGACCAGGTCAAAATCAGGCCAGAAATATAATACCCTAAGGAATTCCCGAGCTTAAGAATATAGGAAGCGCAGGAAGTAAAGGCTCCCTCTCTTCTTTCTCCGTTATTAAGCTCATCGTAGTCAACAATGTCGGCGCCGATGGAGCTATGCAGCATCCACAAAGATGCCGCGGCCATTCCCATTAAACCTGACGAGATAGTTTGCAACCACTGAATAGCCGGCGTATACAAAAACCAAGAGCCGCCATAACCGCATATACCGATGACGCAGGCCGTTACTGCCGCCTCGCGCTTGCCGATGCGGTGGGATAAATTCGCCAACAACGGCACTCCTATCAGGCCGCCGAGCATAAAAGCTACACCCATCCAAAACTGCCAATTATCTCCGATAATTTTGTTGCCGCCGGCTACATAAAAAACCGTGGCATAGTAACCAAGCGCGCCCACCATACTTGTACCTAAGGTAAAAGCCCCGCCCATAACTACCATTTGACGGTACGGCTGACACTTAAGAATCTGGCCAAAGCCGCTAAAAAAGGAAATTTTTTTATTAACCTTGAGCACCACCTTTTCATAATAGCGTTCCTTAGTTTTAAAGAAAATAGTTATGGCAATAATCGCCATTGCTATGCCCAATATTACTGTGTAAACCTGTATCCCCAAGAGCGTATTCTTCTGGCCTGTCCCCGGAATAAGAAACCAGGCCAGGTTAGTAAAGCGGAGAGCGTAAAAATTGCCTAATTCTGAAATCTTTTGGGCGGCACTACGATAGGCCATAATGGAGGTACGTTCTTCATAATCGGGCGTCATTTCCGCGCTCAAGCTGTAGTAAGGCACGGTAAAAGAGCTGATTATAGGAATATAAATTAAGGTAGATAGCATCATATACCAAAATACAACAGAAACACCAAGGAATTCTATCTGCACCCACGACGGCGACACTAAAAATAAAGTCGGCAACATCAACCCGCTTAAAATACCGGCAATTAAAATAAAGGGCCTGCGCCGGCCGTGCCTAGAACGTAAATTATCAGACAGCCACCCGGCTATAGGGTCGGTAATAGCGTCCCAAATTCGGATTAAGGTAAGCCCCAAACCTACCAGCCAGGGCTGAACTCCTAAATACAGGTTAAAAACCGCGAAAGCCACCGCCGGGTACAGCCATAACCCCCACATATCTACTGCTGTGCCCAGGCTATAGAACGCCTTAGTAGAAACTGTAAGGCGATCCCGCAAAACTTTCTTTTCGCCCGCCGCATTAGCTTGTTGCATTGTCCTTCCTCCTTTCCCTTTTCTCCCTACCTCCTACAACCGCGTAGGTTGATTTGGGTTAATTTTAACGCCTGCGCCGGTGATACCTCTGTCCGGCACAACAGGCTTCAATAAGCCGCTCTATAGTTGTGGTGGCTACGCACTGCACCGAATCCGCTCCGCCATAATAAATTTTAACTTCGCCGTTATCCTCTACCACCGCCCCGCAGGTAAAAACCACGCTCGGCGTCTGCCCGGTCAGCTCGTATTGCTCTTCGGGGATCAGGATTGCCTCTTCAGCGATAGCCTTGACTTTTGCGGGGTCGTTCAAATCTAAAAGGCAAACCCCTAATTGATAAACCAAATGCGCCTTACTCTGCCAGCGCACTCCGTGAAAAATAACCAGCCACCCTTCAGGCGTTCTAATCGGAACCGCCCCCGGCCCGATTTTTGCCCAAGCCCAGCGAATCCCCTGCCAGTTCCGGAACACGCATTTACTCTTTCCCCAGAAAATCAAATCCGGAGAATAAGATACCCAGATATCGCCGTTGCCGTCGCCGGTATTGGGCCGGTCCAGGCGCGCGTACAAGCCGTTGATTTTCTCCGGAAAAAGCACGCCGTTGCGGTTATCCGTCTCGGAAATAAACCCCATCCATTGAAATTTCTTAAAGTCTTCGGTCTTAAGCAGGCTCAGGCGGCAGGTGTGCCCCGAGTGCGCGGCATGGACAACATAATAAAGGCTGCCGATTTTTGTCACCCGCGGGTCATAAATCATAGAGCCGGCGTATTCCTTAAACTCCGGGTCATCATAAGGCATCTCCACCGGCGCCGGGCGCGGCTTAAAATGATAACCGTCTTTGCTATCCGCGAGCCAAAAACGGTCAAACAAAGCGGAATTCTCTACCCGGCAAACCATAAGATAGGTACCGTTGTATTTTATGATGCCGGAATTAAAGACATTTTTAATATCGGCGTCTACGGGAAAATCCTTGCCCGTCAGGATTGGGTTGCCTTCATAACGCTTGCATATCGGATACTTGCTTGTTTTCATTCCCTGCTCCTTCCTTTGTCTGCGCATTTTTAATTAAATCTATCCCTTTAATCCGGTTAAGGCAATGCCTTTGATAAAATATTTTTGAAAAAAGATAAACACGAACAGCACCGGCAGCGTGACCACGGTTGTTCCGGCCATCACCATGGCAAAATCCGCGCCGAACCCGAACTGGCTGTTTAATACCGATAACGCCAGCGGGACAGTGCGCATGGCGCTGGTATGAATAACCACGAGCGGCCAGACAAACGAGTTCCACTGTGATAAAAAGGTAAAGATAGCCAGGACCGCCAAAACCGGTTTGATTAAAGGCAAAATTACCAGGCGGTATATCGCGAATTCGCCGCAGCCGTCAATCCTGGCCGCGTCCAAGAGGTCATCGGGGATGCTGGTAATATACTGCCGGCATAAAAATACCCCGAAGGCCATAGCCATATTCGGAATAATCAGGGCAAAAAAAGTATTTAACCAGCCGAAGGTCTTCATAATAATAAAACCGGGGATAAGGTTCACCTGGTAAGGAATCATCATCGTGCACAAAAGGAGCAAAAATATTTTATCCCGGCCGAAGAATTTATGTTTGGCAAAGGCATATCCGGCCAAAGAGCAGAAGAAGACATTGGCCAGGGTAACGATAGCGGCGACCAAAAGGCTGTTTAACAAATAACGCGCCATCGGTAACAGCGAAAACAGCTGCCGGTAAGGCTGCAACGTAGGATGGCGCACTAAAAATGACGGAGGATAGGCCTGGATTTCTCCGATGGGCTTGATGGAAGTAACCACCATCCATATATAAGGTATAGCCATAGCCAATGCCCCGATGCTAAGGAGCGCGTAAACCGCGAAAGTTACTGCCTGGCGCCTGATTTTATCTGCCGATATCTCCATCAGTATTCAAATTTTGCCCGGATTACCTTCATATTCGCCAAAGTAGTGATTAGGATAATACCGAATAACGTATAGGCGATGGCCGAGGCATAGCCCATCTCAAAACGCTGGAATCCCCTTTCATAAAGATAAGCCACCAGGCTCAGCGCCGAATCCAGCGCGCCTCCTACCCCCTCGCCGGCGCCGCCGGTCATAATATAAACCTGCTCAAATAACTGGAATGAATTTATCACCGACATAATCACCGCAAATATTAGCGTCGGCCGCAGGAGCGGCAGAGTAATCTTCCAGAATTTATGCCAGGCGCCCGCGCCGTCAATATCCGCGGCCTCATAATAAGTTTGCGGTATGGCCTGCAGGCCGGCCAGTAAGAGTATCATATTATACCCCAAGCCCGCCCAGATGGACATAATCATAATCGCAGGCAGGGTCCATGTCGGCGACATCAACCAGTCCACCGGAGCAATGCCGATTTTCAGCAGCCAGTAATTAATCAAGCCGTATTTTTCTCCGGCAAAAAGCCATTTCCAGATTACCGCCACTGCTACCGCCGAGGTGGCTGCCGGCATGAAAAAAACCGCCTTATAAAAATTCTTAAACCTGACCTTCCGGTCAATGGCTACCGCCAATAATAAAGATATGGAGATGCCAACCGGCACCACCACCATTACATAAAGGGCGGTATTAGCGAGCGCCTTCCAAAAACGCGGGTCCTTTGAAAAAATCTGAACATAATTACCCATGCCCACCCAGGCCGGCGCGCTCAGGGCATTATAACGGGTAAAACTCAAAAAAAATGAAGCAATCGCCGGGATAAACACAAAGATGGAAAATAAGGCCATTGCCGGCGCAATGAATAAATAAGAAACTTTAGATTTCATACTTTAGGGCGTATCTTTTGAGCATGGCCACAGCCTTGGGGATATAAACCATTTCATCCTGCTGGAAAAAATCCTGGCCTTCAAATTCCAAGGAGAAAAACCCCCGGTACTGCGCTTTTTTAAGAATCTGAAAAATCCGGTCATAATCAAAATATAATTCCCGGTTATCCTCGCTCATATGGTGCACCTTGGCGTGGATATGCGGGGCATAGCCGATGGTATCCTCAATGGCCTTATAATTGTCCTTGTCCTGGTAATTACCCGTATCCAGGTTGAGCTTTACCCATTCTGAATTTATTTCTTTTACAAGGCGTAAAGTATCTACTGCCGTGGGCAAAAATCCTCCGTCATTATGCGGCTCAATGGCCAGGACTATGCCTGCGTCTTTGGCGTATTTTTCGCATTCCTTAATGCATTCCACCATTAGCGGCCAGAGCTTTTCTTTGTCCGCGCAAGGCTCGGGCCAGCCGGAAAAAATCCGCAGCACCGGAGCGCCGAGAATAAATCCCGCCTCCAGCCACTTTTTAATCGCCTCCACCTCTTTCTTCCTCTCTGCGGCCGCGGCTTTGCCGAAATTATTTCCCGGCGACAGGCAGCAAATGGTCAAATGTAAATCCGTCGCCATTTTCTTATAGGTAAGCAGGGATTTCTTATCGGCCCCGGGCAGGTGGTCGGCAATAATATCTATCCCGCCTAATTTTAATTCGCCGGCTGCCTTCTCCAGCAATCCGCTAAAAGTCAGATTCCCCGCTTCCAGCGACTTGTGATATGACCAGCTGCACAGACCTAACTTCATAATCCACTCCAATCAAATTACAATAAACAAATCACAAACAAATCCAAAATCCCAATTACCAAATGACCCAAACGGTTTTGGCCATTGTAATTTTGGTATTCGGTATTGTTTGTAATTTGTGATTTGGAATTTGTAATTTAACATTTTTATTTTATAGCAACCCATTTCCCGGTTTTATGCGACTCGTATGCCGCTAAAATCAATTTCAGCGTTTCCCTTCCTTCTTCGCCGGAAACAAAAGGCGTCTTAGCCTGGGCCAGGCAGTCAATAAAATAATGAATAGAGTTTTCCCAGTCGCCGCCCGGGCCGAACTCGGGGTATGTTATTTCCCGGGGATGGTTAGGGTCGCCGTTTTTCTCGTCCCTGGCTAAAATCACGGTTACTGGATGCTCGCTGCCGATGGAGGTAATCATCTTGCCCTTATCTCCGTAGCAATAGGTCAGCACTTCATAAGGCCGGGTAGTCCAGCTGCATTCAAATTCGCCTTTTGCCCCGTCCGCGAACCCGAGCATTACGGTGGCGTTGTCATCAACCGGGATTTTCTTTTCCAGGGTCTGGATATTCGCGCAAACCTCGGTTACCTGCGCGCCCTTAAACCAGCGCACCAAATCCGCGATATGCACTCCGATATCCACCATACACCCGCCGCCGGACTTGGCCTTTTCGTAATACCAGCTTTTCTTTTCTTCTGACCAGTATTCCGGCCCGGCATGGCCGATACGGCCGCGGATATTATGAATTCTGCCCAAGACACCGCTCTCCAAAACTTTTTTGGCGGCCTGATGCACAGGATTAAACCGGTGGCTCTGCTCCACCATTAAGAATACCTTATTTTTCCGCGCCGCCTTAATCATATTTTCCGCGGCGGCCAGCGAAATGGTAATCGGCTTCTCCACTAAAACGTGTTTTTTATTCTCCGCCGCGCCTACGGCTATCTCCTCGTGCAGGTAATTCGGGGTATTCACGAAAACCGCGTCCAGGTCGCTTCTTTTCACCAATTTTTTCCAGTCCGCGGTTATCTCCGCGCCTTTTAAGGAAAATTTATCCGCCAGCGCCTTTGCCCTTTCCTCTATAATATCGCACAGGCAGGCTATCTCAGCCTTATCCCGGTAATTTACTAAATTAGGCAGGCTTGCCCGCTCGCTGATTTTCCCGCAACCGATTACTCCTACCCTTATCTTAGTCATCCTAATTCCCTATTCATGAAATAACCAATAATCAAACAAAGTTTCTTAAGAACTCGTCTGTTTGGTTATTGAGACCTGGCTTATTGGTCATTGTTTGGTTATTGTTTCTTGGGATTTGGTTATTTCGCTATTCTTAATTAAAATATATCCTCTTACCTGTGCGTGCGGATTTATAAATATTCCAGACTACTTTTTGCGTCTTAATCGCTTCTTCGGGGCTCACCGGCGGCTGAACGCCCTCGCCCAGCGCCTGGTAAAACTTTTTTATCTGAATCCAATGGCAATACCCCCAATAATCCTTCCTGCCCTTGCCGTAATCAATGTATTCGCCGGGCCGGGGTTTTGCCTCCAGCGCCCTGCCGTCGGAAAATTCAATCCTGGCCGCGTCCTTGACGATTTTGGCCCTGGCCTTATGGGCGTCTATCTCAATCTCGGGGTCGGCGTCATAGGAATAGAAATTTATCAGATAAAAACAGATATACGCGCCCTTCTTAAACTTAATTACTCCCTCGGCCAGGTCCTCTACTTCAATAAACTTATGCATCCTGCGGCGGGTTTGCGCCTCAACATAGTCTATCTCGTCATTGATAAGCCAGAGCAAGACATCCACAAAATGGATGGCCTGGTCAATTAAAACCCCGCCCCCTTCTTTGGCGAGCCTGCCTTTCCAGTCGCTCATCCGGTAATAACTGTCCGGCTTATGGTAGCTTAAAACCAGCTTTGCCGCCTTAATCCTGCCGATTTTGCCGTTTAAAATATTTTTCTTGACCAGTTGCGAGCCGGGATTGTACCTGTTCTGGAAGATAACCGCTAATTTGACGCGGTTATTTTTGGCGGCCTGTCGCATCTTTTCCGCGTCGGCGGGCGTAATGGAAATGGGTTTTTCAATCAAGACATTTATTTTTTTATTCAGGGCCTGGATGGCCATCGGGGGGTGTAAATAATGGGGAGTTAAGATATGCACTGCCTGGAGCCTTTCTTCGCGCAGCATCTGTTGGTAATCAAGGTAGTGGCGGCAATGATACCTGGCTGCTGCCTGGCGCGCGCGGCCGGGCTTAATATCGCAAACCGCCGCCAATTCCGCGCCCGGGGTGTTTACCAGCGCCTGGGCGTGCATGGGAAAGATATTGCCGCAACCAACGATGCCTACTCGAAACTTCATTTTCTGTTTTACGTTACCGACAGTTCCTTAACCGAATTTCTTTTGATGAGCTTGGTATTGTCTAAAAGGATTTGGACAGGCTGTTTAGGCTTTCCCTGAATAATTTGGGTTAGGTGCTTGACGCCTAAAGATGCCAAACCGCCAAAAGGCTGCTCTACCGTAGTCAGGGGCACTTCGGCCAACTGGCCTTGCGGGATATTGTCAAACCCGACAAAGGAAATATCCGCCGGTATTTTCCGGCCGGCCTGCCTGGCGGCTTCCATCGCGCCGATGGCCATTTCATCTCCGCCTACAAACACCGCTGTAGGAAGTTTATCTAAGGAAAGGAGCTCCTTCATCGCCTGCCTGCCGGATTCCCGCGACCAATCGCCGCTTACAATATAACCTTTCTCTAAATCTATTTTTGCCGCCGAAAGGCCCGCTTGAAAACCCTCCAGCCTCTGGATGCCTGCCTGGGCGTTTAATTTGCCGGTAATAACCGCCAGGCGCCGGTGCCCGGCCTTAACCAGGTAATCCGCTACCCTAAAAGCCGCCTTATGATTATCTATGCCCGCGCAATTATATTTTGCGCGGGAGTCGTAGTAATTTAAGATTAAATAAGGTATCTTTTTATCTATCGCCTTCTTTACCCCGTCTTCATTGCCCAGCATATCCGCGAAGAGCACCCCGCGCGCCGGGTGCGTCTTCCAGGAAGTAGCAATCAATAAATCCACATCCGCCTCAATCGCTACCTTGCTGACCTCCTTGATAATCTCCAGGGTATAAAAGGTAGAAAACATATTCTCATAATGCGGGATAATTAAAGTAAGGTTTATGCGTTCTTTGGCCATATTATTAAAAAGGTTAAAAACTTTTGATTTTTGCCTTGAACTTGTGACTTGCCTGCCCTGAGCCAAGCCGAAGGGCGACTTTTGACTTGTGACTTATTATTCCGACGCAACCGCCCAGGCCGGAACCTACGCCTAAAAAGGCGAATTTTCCCTGCCGGGCCGCGGCAAGGCCGAAATTTACATTAGCCAGGCCTGCGGCTATTCCATCATTTATAATATAAACCCGATAATTATGCAAGGTTTTTTTTCTTAAAACAGCTTCTAAACTCCGGCTAAAATTAAACCCGTCCTTTTTCCTGAAAAAGGGCAGGTAATCCGTGGAATTAAGGATAGCGCTGCTGGCCGCGGTGGTGCCGGGAACTGCCACCGCGATATATTCAGAACAGGCTAAACCCATTTTACGGGCATACGCCTCTGTCTTACCCACCAGGCGGGCCATTTTTTCCAAAATGGCCGCGCGGATACGCCTGCCTAATTCTCTTTCTCCTTTAGTATAATTCCGGCGGGAATCTAAAAATTTCTTCAGTTGTTTCTTATAAGGAGTCTTCAATGAACAGTTAAAAAGGCAATATTCTTTTTGCCCTTTCAGGATTTGCTCTGTCTTGGGGTCTATGCCCACTAAAGCCGCGCCGATATCATCCCGGCCTAAATCCAGGCCTATAACCGCGATTTTCTTGCGGCCTTCTTTCCTTGCCTCTTTAGCCGCTATTGCCAGGATTTTTGCTGCCGCGCCTAAAACCCCGGCCTCTTTACCCGGAAACTTGGCCTGCTCCACTCTTATCCTGGAAAAACCGTCCCGGGATAAATATTCTTTGAGCAAGCTGACTAAAAGCCTGCCGGTTTTGCCTTCGGAAACGCCGCCGCCGATGAGCGCCAGGTCAAGGCCCTTCCAATAATTCTTTTGGCGGCTGGGCCAATTCTTTTTAAATCCTTTGCCTCTTGTCAAAGCCTCAATCCCCAGCGCCCCGTTTAGAGCCAGGGCGCGCAGGATTATCCGCGCCTGTTTTTTTGCCGAGGGGTGATGGCTTAATAATGCCTTGGTTACGGAAACGCCGGTGATTTTACCTTTTTCTTTAAAGCGGCAAAAAACTCTTTCAGCTTTGCTGCGGCTGCAGTCAAAACTGGCGGCCAATTCACCTAATGCCCGGCCGCTGAATAAATCTTCAAATGTCTTCTCGGGGCAGGCAGCAGAAATGCCTTTGACATCCCAAATCTGCCCGTCGCCCAGAATCTTAACTTGTCTAATCACAACTATATAAGTTTAGCACAAATTCAGCCTAATATCAAGGCGATATTAATTTTGCCTCCTAATTGAGAAGTCAATTATTTTTTTGGCGTTTCGGCGTTTAAAATATGGCTGATAGTCATCACCTCTGCCTTATCTAAATTCACGCCTGCCCAATACTGCTGGCCAGGGGCTATTTTTGACCAGGCCACCCTTCCCCGGAAATAAAACGGGCTGCCAATGCCAGAGGCCTCCACCCACAACTCCAAAGGGGTATTGACTGCCATCTGCTCAGCCGCAACCAGGCCAATGCCTTTGGCGCTGATATCCCTGGTCTCAGCCAGGCTCTCCTGGTTATTCTCCAGGTTCAAGAAGCGCAAAGGCAGCCGCGCGCTAAAACGCTCAAAAATCCTTTGGTCGTCCATTTTTTCACCTCCCTTCTCTATTCCTCTCCACCACTTTTGGGTTAATTGCTTCGGAAAATGCCGGCGCACAAACTGGTAAATCTTTTCCTTATCCACATCCTGAAGCCTGGTAAAATAAATGCCGTAGATATAGTGCCCGTTGATAGTCTTCTGCCAAGCTACCCAAGCCTCCAGGTTCAAGGCGCAATCTTCAGTCAAAATCAGGGCCAATCTCAGAAAGGTGTCCGTAGGTAATTTCATCGCCAGAGAAATCTGCGCCCCCTTGAGGTTAATGTCCTTAACGGCGCACCCGGCGCACGCCTCAGCGCCTTCCAGGGTTAACCGGGCCTCTTTATTGACCTGCCATCTGGCTAATTTCCTGCGGTCTATCACCAGGCCTTCCTTTCTCCGTGGCTGTTTCAATCGCTTAAAAAATCAGGGGCACCAAGTCACAAGGTCACCATGTCACCTGTCTGCGGTTTTCCATACCGCCTCCTTTTTTCGGAACGTTCCCCGGCGCCGCCGAATTTCGCTTAAACATGATTTGTTTAACCTGATCCACGATCTTGCATCCTCTGCATCACCTTTGGCTCCGATCATCTAAACTGCGCCTTGAATCACTGGCTGTATAAATTCTTTCAGCACCATCACAATCTTCAAAAGGCCTAACGAATTTCCAGTCGATTACAATTATATGGCTTGTTGACGGATGAACTAATACGTTTTCCCTATGGAAATGACCATGCCGGTAACCAACCACATGCAATTGCTGTGAAATTTCATTTGCTCTCTGTTCTAATGCCTTAATATCTAAACCGGGATACCGGTTTCACAAACACTTTTCATTGTAACATAGCCCAATTTATTAAATAAAGAACACCTTTCTTCGGATCCTCTTAAATCAAGCTCATAATAACTATCAGGGTCTATGCTTAAAAGAAAACTAGGAACATAAAAGTTGCTTCTTAATAATTGGATTTTCGCTACCCAACGGAAAATATCATCGTTACCTCCCCTTGATTTGCGAATCAAGCGTAATCCTGTCTTGGGGTATAAATAAACGTGCAAAACATTCAAATATGAACCGTCGATATGGCCGACAAATTTCAACCCGATTTCATCTAATGTTCTCGCAAACGCTGACTGCCAAGCCCAATAGTCGCCTTTAAAAGAAGTACCGTTGTTTGCAACTCTAAAGACTTCTTCTAATTCTCTGACTGCCGGCTCTTCCCATAAATTTAGGCATCCTCCGTCACAAAGCCCCTGACGCCGGGATTCCGCCCCCGCGGCGCTGCTGTCTTTATCCGCCCGCACCTCGCCACCGCTTCCTTCGCTCGGGCTCGGATATCGCCATATCATTGGCAGCGCGCACGCCATCACCCCTGTATAATGCCCAGCCGCCGCCTGCAGCCCGTAGAAACCGTGGAAGTAACCAAGCATTGCCACGGCAATTACTACGAGCGCCACAACCACAACCAATGGCAATATGCGGGCGAAGGCAGGCCGCGTGCCCTTGCCGCCTCTTCCCGCGCCTTCAGAATTAGGTATTGTGTCCCCGGAATTCGCGGAATTCCCGGAATTCTGGCTAATGCGCCGCCGGAGATTTCGCTCGCCATTCGGTGCGGGAGAACGAGCCCCATATATATCCTCAGGCGCGCGATGCGACGTAGTTCCTTCTGCTCCGCCAGATGCGGATGGCGATTCAGGGGGACAGTTCTGCCAT
>VGKK01000017.1 GCA_016867095.1 Candidatus Omnitrophota bacterium
TGCAAGCACCCCATGGAACAGGCGGTAGCCGACGCAAAACTCAACGTTTCCGATATTGACAGGATTATTATGGTCGGCGGCCCGACGAGAATGCCGATTGTCCAGAAGTTTGTGGAAGATTATGTCGGCAAGAAAATTGAGCGCGGGGTTGATCCGATGGAGTGCGTGGCAATGGGCGCGGCAATCCAGGCCGCGATTATCACCGGAGAGGTAAAGGACGTATTGCTTTTGGATGTTACGCCGCTTTCCCTTGGCATTGAAACCTTGGGAGGGGTGAACACAAAATTAATTGAGCGCAACACCTCTATTCCCACGCAGAAGAGCCAGACTTTTTCTACTGCCGCGGATAATCAGACCGCGGTGACTATCAGGGTTCTGCAGGGCGAGCGCCAGATGGCGGACGATAACGTGGAGTTAGGCAGATTTGACCTGGTAGGCATCCCCGCGGCGCCGCGCGGCATCCCGCAGATTGAAGTCAAGTTTGATATTGACCGCGACGGGATTGTGCATGTTTCCGCAAAGGACCGGGGCACGGGTAAGGAGCAGTCTATCCGCATTACCGCGCCCAAGAAGCTGGCAAAGGAAGAGATAGAGAAGATGGTCAAGGACGCGGAAAAATTTTCCGCCGAAGATACCAAGAGAAAAGAAGAAGCTGAGGCGATCAACCAGGCGGACAACCTGGTTTACGCCACCGAACGCTCGCTTAAGGATTACGGAGATAAGGTTTCTCAGGCAGAGCGCGCGGATATTGAAGCCAAGGCCAATGATTTAAAGGCGGCGATTAAGGATAGAAACCTGGAGAGAATCAAGAAAGGGATGGAAGATTTGACCAGGGCTTCCCATAAATTGGCCGAAGAAATTTACAAGCAGGCGGCGGCAAAGCAGCAGCAGGGGCAACAGGCCGCAGGCCAGGCGCAAGGGGCGGCGCAGGAAGAGCCCAAGGAAAAAGAAACTAAGAAAGATGATGTGATTGACGCGGAATTTAAAGAAGAAGACGGAAACCAGAAATAGCCAAGATTAGCGTATAGCGTATAGGGTAGAGTAATAAAACCAGAAATTTTGTTTTTCTATACGCTATACGCTTATCGCTGATTGATGACTAGCAAGCGCGATTATTACGAAATATTAGGGGTTAAAAAAGATGCCAGCCTGGACGAGATAAAGAGGGCCTATCGGGAATTGGCGCTGCGCTATCATCCGGACCGCGTGCCTGGCGAACAGAAAAAAGAGGCAGAAGAGAAATTTAAGGAGATTTCCGAGGCTTATGCTGTTTTATCTGATTCCCAAAAGCGGGCGCTTTATGACCAGTACGGCCATTCCGGCATAGACCAGAAATACGCTTATGAAGATATCTTTAAGGGCGCGGATTTTAACAGCGTTTTCGCGGATTTGTCGGATTTTGGTTTTGGCGGCGGCCTCTTTGAAAATATCTTTAGCGACCTGGGTTATGATATTTTCGGCGGCGCGGCCAGGCAGCGCGGCGGCCGCCGGGCAAGCCGCGGGCGGGATTTAGAGATTGCCGTAGATATAACCCTGGAAGAGGCGGCGCAAGGCGCAGAGAGGACCGTTACTGTGCCGCGTTATGAATTATGCCCGGTTTGTTCAGGCAGCGGCGCAAAGCCCGGGACAAAGAAAGTTACCTGTCCCCAGTGTAAAGGCACGGGTCGGACAGTTGTATCCAACGGCTTTTTTCAGTTGGCCCAGGCCTGTTCCCGTTGCGGCGGCGAAGGCGCGGTAATCCAGGCGCCTTGCGTTGAATGTAAGGGAGAAGGAAGGGCCAAAGTAACGCGCAAGATTAAGGTAAAAATCCCCGCGGGCGTGGATAACGGTTCGCAGTTAAGGATTAGGGGCGAAGGCGAGGCAGGCGCAGCCGGCAGGGGCAATTTATATGTAGTTATTGAGGTCAGGCCCCATCCTGTTTTTGAAAGGCATAATAATGACATATTTACGGAGATTTCAGTCAGCCTGAGTAAGGCGATATTGGGCGCGGAAATAGATGTCGCCACGCTGGACGGAAAAGTAAAAATGAAAATACCCGCCGGCACGCAATCGGGAAAGATTTTTCGCCTTAAGGAAAAAGGCATAGTGGATTTGCACGGCAGGGCAAGAGGCGATGAATTAGTCAGGATAAACGTAGAGATACCGACGCGTTTGACCTCCCAGCAGCGCAGGCTCGTTGAAGAATTCGCGAAATTATCAGAGGAAGACGCGGATAAAGAAAGTTTTGCAGACAAGATAAAAAAAGCGTTTAATAAGTAGTCACCAAGTCACCATGCCACCACGTCACCAGTTTAATCTTTTACTGGTGACCTTGTGGCATGGTGACCTGGTGACCAGATATTATTTACGGAGGAAACATGCCTACCTATGACTACGAATGTACTCAATGCAGGCACAGTTTTGAGGTATCGCAGAAAATAACCGCCGCGCCGCTTGCCAAATGCCCCAAGTGCGGCTTTCAGTTGCGCCGGCTAATCGGTAAAGGCGCAGGTATAATTTTTAAGGGTTCCGGTTTTTACGCCACTGATTACCGCAAAAAATCTCACCACCATCCAGATACCTGCCCTAAGATTAAAGAAGGCTGTGATGGCTGTAAAGGGGCGCATTAAATACTGGCTGGCGGTAATAATTTATGCTATATATATAGGATGGCTAAAGTAAAACCATTCAGGGCGGTTACCTATAATCAGGAGAAGGCCGCGGATTTATCCGGCGTGGTTTGCCCGCCTTATGACGTAATTTCGCCCGCGCGCCAGCAATATTATCATTCCTTAAGCCCCTATAATTTCCTTCATATCCTTTTAGCCAAAGACATCCCCGGCGAAGATAAATACCGCCGGGCAGAAAATTATTTCAAGGATTGGTTGAAAAATAAGATACTCGTCCAGGAAAAATCTCCGGCAATCTATTTCTACAGCCAGGAATATAAGGTAAGAGGCGAAAAGAAGACGCGCTTTGGTTTTATCGGGCTGTTGCATTTACAGGATGACAATTCTTCGGTCTTTCGCCATGAGCATACGCGCCTTGAGCCTAAAGAAGACCGGCTCAGGCTCCTTAAGGCGGTGAAGGCGAACCTCAGCCCCATCTTTGTCCTCTGTGACGATAAAAAGCGCGTTATTTCAGGGTTGCATCAGAAGCATATTCAAGGTAAGGACCCCTTTATTAACCTGACGGATGATGAAAAGGTGGTCCATAAATTATGGAGGATAGACTCCGGAGATATTTTAGAGAAAATACAGGCCAATATGCAAGATGAAGATATCTTTATCGCCGATGGGCATCACCGTTATGAGGTTGCCTGCGCTTACCGAGACGAGATGAAGAAAAAGCTGGGCAGGATAACCGGCGAGGAGGATTTTAATTACATCCTTACCTATTTTACGAATATAGATTCCCGCGGCCTGACTATACTGCCGATACACCGCTTGGTCAGGCTGAACGCGGAACTGGACGAGGAAAGTTTTTTAGCCGGCCTCAGGGATTATTTTGATATAGATGAAATAGAAGACAAAACGCGCTTTTTCTTTTTAATGGAGAAGGCGGGGTTCGCCGAGCATGTCCTGGGGATGTATAAAAATAAAAAATACCGGCTGTTGCGCTTAAAGAACGTTAAAATTCTGGATAAATTGATTGCCGACAAGCCGAAGGCTTACCGGTCGCTGGATGTCTGTATTTTAAATTACCTTATCTTAAAGAATATTTTAGGATTTGATACTTTAAGCGCGGAGACTAAGCAGAATATTACCTTTACCCCCCACGCGGACGAGCTGATTGAGAAGGTAGACGGCGAGGCCGGGTATATCGCCTTCTTTTTGAATCCGGTTAAAGTGCGCCAGATAATGTCGGTGGCGATGCTGGGCGAGAGGATGCCGCCCAAATCAACCTATTTTTATCCCAAGGTTCTTTCAGGATTGGTGGTTAATAAGCATGAATAATCGGGGTCACCAAGACACCAGGTCACCACGTCACCAGTTAAAGCCTTTACTGGTGACCTTGTGACTTTGTGACATGGTGACTACCTATTTTTAATTAAAGAAAACTATGGCGTTATTCGGTAAACCTAAATATACGATTGTCAGGTTAAAAAAGAAAGAGATGCCCGAGGGGCTCTGGACAAAGTGCGATGAGTGTTCCGAGACTTTATATAACAAGACGCTCCAGGAGAACCTGATGGTTTGCCCCAAATGCAATTATCACTTTACCCTGGGCGCTTACGAGAGGATAGGGCTGCTTTTAGATAAGGACACTTTCCAGGAATACGATAAGGATATGTTGCCGGCCGACCCCCTGGATTTTAAAGGGCCCAAAACCTATAAGGATAAGATAGCCAAGGACCAGGCCCTCACCGGCTTGAAAGAGGCGGCCGTAACCGGCGAAGGGTTATTGTTGGATAAGAAGGTAGTTATCGCGGTTACGGACTCGCGTTTTATCATGGGGTCAATGGGCTCGGTGGTAGGAGAGAAAATTACGCGCGCGATAGAGGCTGCCACAAAAAATAAACTTGGCCTGATTATCGTTTCGGGCTCGGGCGGCGGAGCCAGGATGTATGAAGGGATGTTCAGCTTAATGCAGATGTCTAAGACTTGCGCCGCGCTTTCTTACCACCACAAAGAGAATCTCCCCTTTATTTCAGTGCTTACCAATCCTACCATGGCCGGAGTTATGGCGTCGTTTGCCGGGATAGGCGATATTATTATCGCCGAGCCCAGGGCGCTCATTGGCTTTACCGGGCCGCGGGTTATCGAACAGACGATCAGGCAGAAGCTGCCCGCCGGATTTCAACGTTCCGAATTCCTGCTGGAACACGGCCTGATAGATATGATTGTCCATCGCAAAAATTTAAAGGCCACCTTAAGTCAATTACTTGACTATCTTAAATAATATAAACAGGCAATAGGATAAATGGCGCAAGTTATCCTGAAAAATGTTTCTAAGCGTTTTGCCAGCGGCGTAAAAGCGGTTAATAATGTCAGCCTGGGGGTTGAAAATAAGGAATTTATGGTTTTAGTCGGGCCGTCGGGCTGCGGAAAATCTACTACCCTCAGGATGATTGCCGGGCTGGAGAAGACAAGCGCGGGCGATATTTATATCGGCGGTAAATTGGTTAATGACATGCCGGCAAAAGACCGCGATATTGCCATGGTCTTTCAGAATTACGCCCTTTATCCCCATATGACTGCCTTTGAAAATATGGCCTTTGGGCTGCAGCTGCGGCGTTATCCTAAAGGCGAGATTATCCGGCGCGTTAATGAGGCCGCGGAGGTATTAGGCATCAGGCACATTTTGGGCCGCCGCTCCCGGGAACTGTCGGGCGGGGAAAGGCAGCGCGTGGCGGTAGGCAGGGCAATCGTCAGAAAACCTTCGGTATTTTTATTTGATGAGCCCTTAAGCAACCTTGACGCCAAATTAAGGGTGCAGATGCGCACGGAAATACATAAACTCCACATCAGGCTGCAGACCACCATCATCTATGTTACCCATGACCAGACCGAAGCTATGACTATGGGAGACCGGATCGCGGTAATGAAGGACGGAGTTTTGCAGCAGATAGACGACCCGATTGCGATTTACGACCGCCCCAGGAATAAATTCGTGGCGGGTTTTATCGGATCCCCTCCGATGAACTTTATGGACGGCGTCATTATTAGAAAGGAGGGACGGATATATTTTGACGAGGGTAAAATCCGGGTCAAAATCGTAGAAGATATGCATAATAGAATTGCCTCCTATGTCGGCCGCCAGGTAAGTTTCGGTATCCGCTCCGAGGATATCTATGATAAACTATTTGTCTCCGAGGCCCCGCCGGAAAATACCGTGACGGTAAACTGCGAAGTTTTTGAGCCGATGGGCTCCGAAGTCTATCTTTATCTTAATACCGGCAGGCACACCTTTATCGCCCGCGTAGGCGCGCACGACAGGCCGCAGGTTAACCAGGATATAGAGCTGGTATTTGATATGAGCAAGGCCCATTTTTTTGATAAGGATAGCGAAGAGGCCATAGTATAGCTTGAAAATAATTATTTATATCCTTTTTTTCCTTTTATATATATTCTTGCCTGTCTATTTAGCCCGCCTGCACTATCTTTCTGTCAAATCAGCAGCCCTGTTCTGCTTAATCAATATTTTTATCCTCTTTTATTTCGTCAGGAAAAATCTCGGGCGGATTAATCAAGCGCGGTTAAAAATCCAGGACCTTCAGGAGCAAATCAATATCATTGAGGATGATAATAGGCGCGAAGTTAAAAATAAAGGCGCCCTCGGGGAGAAGGCCAGCCGTTATCGCCGCCTAAAAGATATCATTGAGGAGATAAATCAAGATCTGGACCTGGAAACTATTGCCGATAAGCTGGCCGCGCTTACCTTTTCTCTTGTCGCGGATAATAAAGGGACATGTCTTTTGTATTTAACAGACCCTCAGGCGCCGCAGGCCTTAAGCCTTTTTAAAACCAAAAAAGAAGTTGCAGGAATGGCCGTTAAGTCTAAAGAAGGCGATATATTTGATTCTTGGGTTTTAAAGCGCGGCAGTCCGTTATTGATAACAGAAGCAGGAAAGGACTTTCGCTTTGATTTAGAGAAATTAGAGAGCGATATCGGCAGGCCATTTTCTTCTTTAATTAGCGCGCCGCTAGTGGGCGAAAGGCGGATTTTGGGAATATTAAGGCTGGACCATCCCCGGGCAGGTTTTTATGCGCAGGATGATTTGAGGTTTTTGATGGCCATCTGCGAGCTGGGCGCATTAGCCCTGGAAAACGGCGAGCTTTTTAAACGGACCCAGGATTTGGCTATCCACGATGAATTGACCTCGCTTTATACCAGGGGGTACTTTTTAGAACGGCTTAAAGAAGAATGCTCAAGGAGCCTGCGCCAGAATCGCGGCCTTTCGTTATTAATGCTGGATATTGATTATTTCAAGAATTACAACGATAAATTTGGGCATATGGCCGGAGATATCGTATTAAAGGCGTTGAGCGCGAAAGTAGTTGAAGGCTTAAGAGATTTTGACCACTTAATAAGCCGTTTTGGCGGCGAAGAATTCTGCGTGGTTATTTTAGGCCTGGATAAGAAAAAGGCTTATGGCATTGCCGAAGAGCTGCGCTCTAAAATAGAAAAGACAAAAATAATCCTGCGCCGCAAAGATACCGGGGTGACCGTATCTATCGGGGTGGCCGCCTTTGGCGAGGACGCCAAAGATGAAAAAGAGCTTATCCTCAAGGCGGACCGGGCAATGTATGAGGCAAAACAAAAAGGACGTAATACCGTAGTATGTTCTCTTTAATAATTTTAACTTTATTAACCATATCCCTGCCTTTTCAGCTTAGGAAGATATTCAATAAACGCCTGCCAAAAATAAATAATAATTATGAACAGTTACGAGCCAGGTTTGATAATTTAAAATCAAAGAATGAAAGGCTCAAAAAAGATAATGCCATTTTAGAGAAAAACGTTGAGGAGACTGTCGCGCTTTACGATATCACCCGGGAGGTCTGTAAGTTTCTGGAGGAAGACAAGGTATTTGAGAGCTTCCGCGAATTAATAAACAGGTATATCCGGGTCGGTGAGTGCAAGTTTGCCAAGAGCCAGGCGGATTTATCGCGGTATAATGATTATACGGTTTTCCCGCTGGATATTGACAAAGACATACGGCGGTATCTAGTAACAGGCCAGATTAGAGAGCAGGATAAGGAGAGGTTTAGTATTCTGAAAGGGCAGTTTCTTCTGGGTATTAAGAGGGCTATCCTGTATCAAAAGGTCCAGGATTTAGCCATTACCGACAGCCTCACCGGGATTTTTAGCCGCAGATATTTACTGGAAAGATTCAAGGAAGAGTTGGAGCGTTCAAAAAAGTTTAAATACAATCTTTCATTTTTGATGATAGATATAGACCGTTTTAAGGAATATAACGACCGGTATGGCCATTTAGTCGGAGACGCCATATTGAGGGAGGCCTCCGGGGCAATCAAGGAAAGCATCAGACAGATAGATTTAATAGGCAGGTATGGCGGAGAAGAATTTTGTGTTATCTTAAACGAAACGGACAAGTATGGGGCCAGGTTTGTGGCAGAGCGTATCCGCCAGGCCATAGAGGCCAGGGATATCAGGGTTTACGATGAGGGCCTGAGGATTACGGTAAGTATCGGGGTCGCGATATTCCCGCAGGACGCTAAAGATATAGAGATGCTTACCGACAAGGCGGACCTGGCGCTCTATCGCGCCAAAGAGGCGGGCAGGAACAGGGTCTGTATCTATGGTAATAATTGAAAACACTTGCCCCGTTAGAAATTTTATGCTAATCTAAAGGGCATATTTCTAACGGGGAGTTTAACATAAAATTAAAAAGCTATGTCCAGAAAATTTATTATTGCTATTGATTTAGGAGGGACGAACCTAAAGATCGCTTTATTAACTGGCGGATATGAGTTCAAAGACAGGCAGACGTTGCGCACGCGAAGATTTGCGCAGAAAGACAGCTTAATTCAGGCGATTATAGACGCTGTAAATAAGATTATAGAAAAGAATTGTTTAGGTAAGGCTGATATTTTAGGGGTGGGATTGGGCCTGCCCGGGCCCATAGATGTTAAGCAGGGTGTTGTTTATTTCTTTCCTAATATCCGCGGCTGGAAACAGGTAAATCTAAAAAAAATATTGCAGTCAAAACTGGGGATGCCGGCATTTTTGGATAACGACGCCAATTTAATGAGCCTGGCCGAGTCTAAGTTAGGGGCGGCCAGGGGTTATAAAAATGCCGTTTGCCTTACCCTGGGCACAGGCGTAGGCGGCGGGATTATTATTGACGGGGGGCTTTATCGCGGAACAAATTCTGCTGCCGGAGAAATAGGGCATATCCCCATTAATGAAGAAGGCCCGTCCTGCAACTGCGGGGGCAGGGCCTGCCTGGAGGCCTATATCGGCAACGATAAGATTATAAAGGCGGCAAGGAAATTATTCAGGCGGAATATCTCTCTGGAAGAGCTCAGCCTGATGGCCAGGGCGCGAAATAAGCAGGCCTTGCAATTATGGTCAGAGGTAGGCAGGCGCCTGGGCGTGGCGTTAACCGGCGTGGTAAATTTCCTTAATCCCGGCGTCATTGTTATTGGCGGCGGCGTGGCCGGCGCAGGCAGGGCGTTATTTGACCAGGTAAAAAAGACCATATTCAGCCGGGCGATGAAAGTGCAAACCGGACAGCTCAAAGTTGTTAAGGCAAAACTGGGTAGCGACGCGGGCCTCATTGGCGCCGCCATTTTAGTCAAGACCGGGTCTTGACACGGTTGGCAAGACCGGGTCTTGGGATTTGGGGAGTATGAAGATTTTTATTGATACGGCGAATATCAAAGAAATCAAAGAGGCGGTTAGCCTCGGCGTGATAGACGGCGTTACTACCAATCCTACCTTAATTTCCCGGGAAAAGCGCGCTGCCGCCGAATTGCTAAAGGAGATTTGTTCTTTGGTTTCCGGGCCGGTGAGCGCCGAGGTTATTAGTTTAGAGGCAGCCGCCATGGCGGCTGAGGCGCGTCAATTGGCCAAGATTGCCAAAAATATCGTCATCAAAATCCCCCTGGCTAAGGAGGGGCTAAAGGCGGTAAGGATTTTATCCGCCGATGGGATAAAGACAAATGTTACGCTTTGTTTTTCGCCGTCCCAGGCTTTATTGGCAGCCAAGGCCGGAGCGGATTATATCTCTCCGTTTATAGGCAGGCTTGATGATATCAGCCAGCAGGGCATGGATTTAATCAGCCAGATAAAGGCCATATATAATAATTATGGTTTTACCACCAAGATTATCGTGGCCTCTATCCGCAACCCCATGCATGTGGTTGACGCCGCCCTGATAGGAGCGGATATTGCTACTATACCCTTTGGCGTAATTGAGCAGCTGATTAAGCACCCCCTTACTGACATAGGCATACAAAGGTTCCTGGATGACTGGAAAAAAATCCCTAAATAATTTTAAATTCTTAATTTTCATCTGCAATTTTACATTTTACATTTTAAATTTTACATTTAATTGTTACGCAGAAGATAAAAAGGTGGATGAGTCAATTACTGTCAACGGCGATACCGTAGAATATCTTACAGAAAACAAGGAGGTAACGGTCACCGGCAATGCCGAGGTAATTTATAAAGGCATGAAGTTGACCTGCGATAGGCTGCGGGTAAATACTCAGACTAAGGATGCCGTGGCAGAAGGTAATGCCAGGCTGGAAGAAGAAAAGGGCGTGATAGAAGGCCCAAAGATAATATATAATTTTGAGAATAAAAGCGGCACCATTATTGACGCGGATTTCCGCTCCAACCCCTATTTTGGCAGGGCGGGGAAAATTTATAAAGTAAGCGATGATGAATTTATTGGCTGGGGCAGCAACGTTACTACCTGTAATTATGATTATCCTCACTATCGCATAAAATCAAGAAAGATTAATTTTTTCCCCGGGGACAAGATTAAGACTGCGGATGATATTTTTTATTTGGGGCGCAGCCCCATATTTTATCTTCCGCAATACAGCCATAGCCTGCGCGATCCGCTGCTCCATGTGCAATTAATGCCGGGCAAAAGCAAGGATTGGGGCGTTTATATGTTAAGCGCCTGGCGGTATAGCCTTGCTGAAAACGTGACCAGCAGGATTTATTTTGATTACCGGGAGAGGCTGGGAGCGGCCGAGGGTTTAGGCAGCAACTATAGCATGCAGAGGTTCGGCAAGGGGGATTTTAAATATTATTATACCCAAGAAAGGCCCCGGACCTTTGAGGAAGGCCAGCCTGCCGAGTTCCAGCGCTATTTTATCCGTTGGCGCCATAAATGGGAGATAGACAAGTTCACAGATTTGACCTCCGAATATTATAAAATAGTGGATTCTAAAAGGATACTTTTGGGCAGCGGCAATAATTTCCTCAAGGATTATTTCGCCCAGGAATACCGCCTAGACAGCCAGCCCTTATCTTATGTTGTGTTGCACCGTAGTTTTCCTTATTCCAGCTTGGATGTTCTGATGCAGAAGCGGGTTAACCGTTGGTATTCCCAAGCAGAAGCATTGCCCGAGATAAAATATAGCCTACCTCACATTAGCCTTGGCGATAGCCCCTTTTATTTTGAGCATAACAGCTCATATGTAAATTATAATTATAAGAATGCCGTGCCTTCGGATTCCTGGAATGATACAACTTATAATCAGCTTGATACTACTAATAGAATTTCCCTGCCGACAAAAATAGCCTTTATTAACCTGGACCCTTTTGCCTCCGGCCAGGAAACTTATAATGACAGTAGTATTTACGGCGCGACTTCAACGGTAGTTTTTTCCGCGGGTTCAGACATAAGCACAAAATTTTACCGCCTTTTTAAGGTTAAATCAAATTTTCTGGGTATGGATATCAATAACTTAAGGCATATTATTACCCCTGCCGCCAGTTATTCTTACAGCAATACTTCTACTATGCCGGCAGGTAAGCTAAGGTTTGGCGGAGGCGCTTCTACGGGCAATGGTTCGCCGGTTTCCCTTGAGCTGTCCAATAAGTTGCAAACCAAGCGCAAGGGCCAGTCAGTAGATATAGCCGACCTTGATATCAGCACTACCTATACTATCAAGCCCAAAACCGGGGCTAAGCGCGGAAGCAGTTTTTCGGATTTTCTTTTTGAATTAAGGCTCCTGCCTTATTCCTGGATGACCATTAGTACCGACGTTACTTATAAGCATACGGACAAATACGCCACAGGTTACAGGAAGATTTCTAATGCAAATTATGATATTGACTTTAATTTGGGAGAAGAACGGACTATCGGGTTCAGCCAGCGTTATCAGCGTAAGGGCGGCAACGTGTTTACTTATAGCTTAAATTGGCGTTTTAATCCAAAGTGGAGATTTTCGCTTTACCAGCAGGTCAACACCGGCCATAGCTTCGGCTCAAAAAGGGGGTTAAGGGAGCAGGAATATGTGATTTCCCGGGACTTACATTGCTGGACTACGGATTTTACTTATAACGTAACCAGGGGCCACGGCGAAAGTGTCTGGTTGGTTTTCAGGCTCAAGGCTTTTCCGGAGTTGGAATTTGAATATAACCAGAGTTACCACGCGCCTAAGCCCGGGTCGCAGTCAAATCCGTAAAGCACGGATATACACGGATAGAAGAACGGATACACACGGATAAAAATATGAACATCTCAATCGTTGGTTCGGGCTATGTGGGTTTAGTGACCGGCGCCTGTTTTGCCGAATTAGGCAATAAGGTTATCTGCGTGGATAATGATGTCAATAAGGTCGCGCTGCTCAAGAAAGGGGCCATACCTATATATGAGCCCGGCCTGAAAGAGCTGGTCGCCATTAACCTGAAAAAGAAGAGGCTTAAATTTATTTCCAGCATTAAGGAGGCGGCAAGGAGTTCGGAAATTATCTTTATCGCCGTAGGCACGCCTTCTTTGGCAAACGGCGAAACAGACCTTACCGGCATTGAGAATGTGGCGCGCAATATTGCCTTAAATATGACTAAGTACCGTTTAATAGTGGAGAAATCCACGGTCCCGGTGGAAACAGGCGCTTGGGTCAAGCGTACGATCCAGACCTATATCAGGGGCAAGGTTAAATTTGATGTGGCCTCAAACCCGGAATTCTTAAGGGAAGGCCAGGCCATAAATGATTTTATGCATCCGGATAGGGTGGTTATCGGAGTAGAATCAAAAAAAGCCGGGGAGTTGCTCGTCAATTTATATAAACCCCTGAACGCGCCCCTGGTAGTCACCGATATCAAGAGCGCGGAATTAATTAAGCACGCCTGCAATTCCTTTCTGGCTACGAAAATTTCTTTTATTAATGCCGTGGCGCGCCTCTGCGATAAGGTGGGCGCCGATATTGAAGAGGTGGCCTTTGGTATGGGATTAGATAAGAGGATCGGCCAGGGCTTTTTAAACGCGGGCATTGGCTATGGCGGCTCCTGTTTTCCGAAAGACCTGGATGCCTTTATTGAAATTTCGCAGAAATTAGGCTATAGCTTTCAGCTGCTCAAAGCGGTTAAAGAAATAAACCAGCAGCAGAAGGCGTTATTTCTAAACAAAATAAAGGACGCGCTTTGGATAATTAAAGACAAGACCATAGGGGTATTGGGGTTATCTTTTAAGCCGAACACAGACGATATCCGTAACGCCCCCTCCATAGATATAATCAGGGCTTTGCAGGAAGAGGGGGCCAGGGTCAAGGTATACGACCCTTCGGCGATAGAAAAAGCCAGGGAGGCATTAGATAGAGTAAAATTTTGCAAAGACGCTTACGAGGTTTGCCGCGGAAGCGAATGCCTATTGGTGATTACCGAGTGGGACGAATTTAAAGAACTGGATTTTTTAAAAGTAAAGAAGTTGCTGAGAAGGCCCCTGATTATTGACGGCCGCAATATTTATGAACCCAAAATTTTAGAAAAAATGGGCTTTACCTATATCAGCATGGGCAGGAAGAAATATGGATAATTTTTTTAAGGGGCTAAAAGAAAAGATTTCCCGCAAATACGCCAGGATTGCGGTGGTGGGCCTGGGTTATGTCGGCCTGCCCCTGGCCCTGGAATTCGCCAGAAAGGGATTTTCAGTTTTAGGAATAGAGATAGACCGGGACAGGCTTAGCCATCTTAAAAAAAGAGAGTCCTATATCAGCGATATTTCCAGCCGGCAATTGAGGGCGGTTTTAAAAATGGGCAGGTTTTCTGCCACGGCGGACTTTGGCGCCTTAAGCAATATTGATGTCGTGATTATCTGCGTCCCCACCCCTTTAAAGAGAAAATATCACCCCAATATTTCCTATATTAAGGAGGCGGTAAAGTCCATAGCCAAAAATATTAAAAAGCCGAGCCTGATTATTTTAGAAAGCACAACCTATCCGGGGACAACCGAGGAGGTCATCCTGCCGCTATTGGAGGCATACGGCTTAAGGCACGGCGAGGATTTTTATTTAAGCTTTTCTCCGGAGAGGATAGACCCCGGAAACATTATGTATCCGGTGCATAAAATTCCCAAGGTCGTGGGGGGCATAAGTAAGGAGGCGGCGGATTTGGCGGTGCTGGTTTACCGCAATATCGTCAATAAAGTAGTGCCGGTGTCTTCTGCCCGCGTAGCGGAATTTGTCAAGTTGCTGGAGAATACCTACAGGTTGATTAACATCGGCCTGATAGATGAATTGGCGATGATGGCGCACAAGATGAATATTAACATCTGGGAAGTAGTCGGCGCGGCCAAGACCAAGCCTTTTGGTTTTATGCCTTTTTATCCGGGCCCGGGCGTAGGCGGCCATTGTTTAGATAAAAATGAGACTTTATATGTCAAAGATAGGAATTCTTTAAAAATTATCCCAATGGAAGATTTTATAAAATATAGTCAAAACATTAAGGGTCATGATATAGAAGTTCTATCTTTTGACCCGCTTAGAAAAAGAAGTGTATTTAGGAAAGTTATTGCTGCTTCGGCCAGGCCTTATACTGGCCGAATGCTCAACATTTTGACTGAAGACGGGCGCAGCATAAAAGTAACTGATTTGCACCCTATGTTTACATATAATAATTCTAAATGGCAATTAAAGTACGCCAGAGATTTACAAAGAGGCGATTGTCTGCCGATATCTCTGGGTCTGCCCCGTTTTAGCAATCAACGCAATTATGACATTCAGATAGATTTCATAGACCATCTTTGGCAAAAAGGGCAGGACTTAATAGAGAAAATACGGGTAAGGCCATTAGATTTTTCTTGGAAAGATTATGCGGGGCAGATAAAACATATTTTACGAAAGCAAAATGGGGGTAAGATACCGGATATGGCTTGGGATTATTTATCGGATAATGTTTTGCCCTTGAAGTATTTCTACGCTTTAGAAGAAGTGGCCAAGATTGATCATTCCCGGTTAAAGTTAGTAACCGGTAGGGGGCCTAGCCGTCAAGAAGTCCCCGCAAAAATAGCGATAGATAATGATTTTTGTTGACTTCTGGGCTATTATCTAAGCGAAGGTTGTTACACAAAAGACAAGTCTGCCAGGGTTAGGTTCAGTTTCAATCGTTCGGAAAAAGAATATATCCAAGATGTAGTTAGTATTTTACAGCAGTTAG
>VGKK01000018.1 GCA_016867095.1 Candidatus Omnitrophota bacterium
CCTGGGCGCGGATTCGCTGGATACCGTAGAGTTAGTCATGGCCCTGGAAGAAGAATTCGGCATTGAGATACCGGATGAAGACGCGGAAAAGATTGCCACCGTGGGTGACGCGGTTAAGTATATTGAGACAAAATCCGGCGCTAAATAACCTTTAATATAAATATAGTTCCGCCGCGTAGAGGCGGCAATAAAATAGCTCGGTTGAATCTTGGAAACCGGGCTATTTTTATTGACCCTGCCGTTTTCTGATGTATAATATTTGGATGATTGAGCAGAATATTTCGCGGATCAGGCAGCGTATTTCAGAGATTTGCTCGTCGGCCAATAAGGAGGCCGCTGATATAACTATTGTAGCGATAACTAAGAGTAGGCCGGCGGACGAAGTAAGGCAGGCGCTCCAGGCAGGTATCACCGATATCGGCGAAAATAAGGTTCAGGAGGCCATTGTGAAATTTAACGAAATAGGGACGGCGCACGATGCACTACGGGTAACCTGGCATATGGTCGGCCACCTGCAGACAAATAAGGTAAAGGACGCGGTAAAAATCTTTGACCTGATTCAATCCGTGGACAGCCTGCGTCTGGCCGAGGAAATTGACAAACAAGCCGGCCGGATAAATAAGATACAGGATGTGCTGATAGAGATTAAGATTTCGCCTGAACAGGCTAAATCCGGCATCAAACCCGAAGAGGCAGTTCAGGTTATAGAGAGGCTCTCGCGTTTAAAAAATATCCGTGCTAAGGGATTAATGACTATTGCTCCCGCGGTCGCTCAAGCGGAATCCGCGCGCGCGTATTTTCGTCAACTACGTGAATTGCGGGATAAGATTAAGGAGAGTTCCTGGATACTCTCTATGGGTATGTCGGATGATTTTGAGGTAGCCATAGAGGAAGGCGCCAATATGGTGCGCCTGGGCAGGGCGATATTTGATTAAAAAAATAGGGTTACCAGATCACAAGTCACAATGTCACAAGTACTGATTTATAGTCATTTGAATATCATGAGTTAAAATAAGAGGTAAAATATGGCTAGGAAAATTGGAATAATCGGGTGCGGGAATATGGGAGAGGCTATTTTAGCGCAAAGCGTAAAAGCAGGCAAAGCGCGAAATTTTATAATTTTCGAAAAAGATAAATTAAAAGAAGCCTTCGTTTGTAGGATATACAAGGTAAAATCCGCAATAGACATTACTGATTTATTATATAAATGCGCAGTTATAGTTATAGCCGTTAAGCCCCAGGATATAGATACTGTGCTTGAGCAAATAAAAAAAAGAGTTGAGGTTTTTAAGAAGAGGGATATATTAATTATTTCAATTATTGCCGGTATAAAGACAGAATATATAGAGCGGAGAGTTTCCGTAAAGATTAGAGTGATACGCGCTATGCCAAATTTACCTGCAAAAATAGGAGAAGGAATAACTGCTTTAACTAAAGGCGCTTATGCTACTGATAGGGATTTAAGAGTAGCGAAAAAAATATTTGATTCTTTAGGGGTAACTATTGAAATACCTAAGGAAAGGCTTATTGAAGTTGTAACCGCTCTCTCTGGCAGTGGCCCGGCGTACATATTTTTTATTATCAATGCGATGTTGACAGCGGCTAAGGCGCTAGGATTGGATAATAAGTCTGCTAATCAATTGATATATCATACTGTTGTGGGCGCTATGGATTTGCATAAAGCCAGTAAGTTTGACGCTGAAAAATTGATTTCTCAGGTTGCCTCTAAAGGAGGTACCACTGAAGCCGCGCTTAAATTTTTTAAGGACAATAAGCTAAATGAGATTATATATGATGGTATGTTTGCCGCTTTTAAGAGAGCAAAAGAGTTGTCTAGAAAATGACTTGTGACGTGGTGACTTTGTGACTTGGTGACACCAATATCAAGGGGATAAAATGGCAAAAATCGGCATTATCGGCGGCAGCGGGTTATATAAAATTGAAGGCATTAAGGACGTTAAGGAGGTAGCGGTAAAAACGCCGTTTGGCGAGCCTTCGGATAAATTTATCACCGGCAGCTTAGAGGGTAAGGAAGTAGTTTTCCTGCCGCGCCACGGCGTCGGCCACAGGATTTCTCCGAGCGAAATTAATTACCGGGCGAATATTTACGGGATGAAGAAGCTGGGGGTAGAAAGGATTATTTCGGTTACTGCCTGCGGCAGCCTCAAAGAAGAAATTAAGCCTTTGGATTTTGTCGTAGTTGACCAGTTTGTGGACCGTACTAACCAGGCCCGGGCAATGACTTTTTTTACGGGCGGCATTGTCAGTCATATCGCCCTTGCCCAGCCGGTATGTAAGACTTTAAGCGCGTTAGTCTATGAGGCGGGCAAGGCGCTGAAATTAACCACGCATAAGAGCGGCACTTATATCAATATGGAAGGCCCGGCGTTTTCCACCCTGGCAGAATCAAGCCTCTACCGCAGCTGGGGAATGGATGTCATCGGGATGACCAATATGTCAGAGGCAAAATTAGCCCGCGAAGCAGAGATTTGTTATGCCAGCCTCGCTTGTGTCACCGACTATGACTGCTGGCATCCGGAGCACGAAAGCGTGACCATTGATATCATCATCCAGAATTTATCCAAGAATGTGGAGAATGCCAAAAAAATATTGTCCCTAGTTATCAGGAGTATTCCCGCAGAAAGGGATTGCGCTTGCCAAGACGCGCTGAAATACGCGATTGTCACGGACAGAAAACTTATCCCCGCTAAAGTTAAGAAGGACCTGGAGATTATTATCGGCAAATATGTTAAATAAATGGGTCACCACGTCACAAAGTCACAACGTCACCAGTAGTTGCAAGTTATCCTGTTTTTGCAGTTACAAGTTAAATACATTTTCGGGTGACCTGGTGACCTTGTGACTTGGTGACATTTAATATGGATTATAAAAATACCCTGAATTTACCCAAGACCGACTTTCCCATGAAGGCAGACCTGCCGAAGAGGGAGCCGCTTTTATTGAAAAATTGGCAGGAAGAGGATATATACCGGCTAATCAGTGAAAAATCAAAAGGGTTACCTAAATATATCCTGCACGACGGCCCGCCCTATGCCAACGGCGATATCCATATCGGCCACGCCCTGAATAAAACCCTGAAGGATATCATCGTGAAATATAAAACCATGCAGGGGTTTTCCTCGGCTTATGTGCCGGGATGGGATTGCCACGGCCTGCCGGTGGAGCATCAGCTATTTAAAGAATTAGGCATCAATAAGTATCAAATTGCGCAGAGCGAATTCAGAAAAAAAGCGCACGATTACGCCTTAAGGTACGTGGCGATACAAAAAGAGGAATTTATCCGCCTGGGTGTGTTCGGCGATTGGCAGAATCCCTATTTGACGCTGGCGCCTGATTACGAAGAGAGCATCCTTGTTGCCTTAAGCAGCCTGGTGAAAAAAAGCTATATCTATCGCGGCCTCAAGCCCGTTAATTGGTGCTTTAAATGCGAAACCGCGCTTGCCGAGGCAGAAGTGGAATACGATAATCACACCTCGCCCTCCATATACGTCAAGTTTAAATTAGAAAAGAACGCGGTTTTCCCGCAGGAGACTTATCTGGTAATCTGGACGACGACGCCGTGGACGCTGCTTGCCAATGTTGCGGTGGCGGCGCTTCCGGAATTATTTTATGCTCATTATAATACCGAGAAGGGAGATTTGATTATTGCCGAATGCCGGGAATCCGAACTTTCCCGTATGGGCATAAAGAATATCACAAAGACAAAGACTTTTAAGGGCAAAGACCTGGAAGGGATGACTTACGAACATCCCTTTGGCCTGCGCAAAGGCCGCGTAGTTTTGGCGGATTATGTTTCAAAAGAAGAGGGGACAGGCCTGGTGCATACCGCGCCCGGGCACGGGAACGAAGATTATTTAACCGGCATAAAATATAAATTAGATATGCCTATGCCCGTTGATAATAAGGGAAACTTTGATGCTACTGCCGGAGAATTTTCCGGATTAAATGTTTACGCGGCGAATAAAGCAATCATTGAGAAATTGGAGGAACAAAAGGCATTGCTTCTCAGGGTGGATATAGAGCATTCCTATCCGCATTGCTGGCGCTGCAAGAGCCCGATAATATTCAGGGCGACCCACCAGTGGTTTATGGGTATTGACCACCAGGATTTGAGAAAGAAACTCCTTGGCGCCATTAGTAAGGATATCAAATGGGTTCCGGCCGCGGGCAAAGAAAGAATTTCCGCGATGGTAGAGATCAGGCCTGACTGGTGCCTTTCCCGGCAAAGATACTGGGGCGTGCCTATCCCGGCGTTAATCTGCGCCAAATGCGGCAGGGAATTTCTGGAGCCCTCGGTCATAGATAATTTTACTAAATTTACCGCGAAAGAAGGCACGGACTGCTGGTTTAGCCGCCAGGCGCAGGATTTTTTAAGCCCTGGATTTAAATGTTCCGAATGCGGAGGCGATAAATTTTCCAAAGGCTCGGATATCCTGGATGTCTGGTTTGATTCCGGGGTCAGCCATCAGGCAGTATTAAAAAAAAGAAAAGAGCTGGGATTTCCCTGCCAGCTTTATCTTGAGGGCTCTGACCAGCACCGCGGCTGGTTCCAGTCTTCGCTGATACCGGCGATGTGCATAGACGATAAGCCGCCTTTTGAGAGTGTCTTGACGCACGGCTTTGTAGTTGACGGTTTAGGCAGGAAGATGTCCAAGTCGCTGGGTAATGTCATTTCTCCCCAGGATATTATCAAAGATTACGGAGCGGATATTTTGCGCATGTGGGTGGCCTCCAGCGATTACAACGAAGATATCCGTATCTCCAAGGAGATATTGGCCCGCCTTACCGAGGCCTACCGTAAAATCAGGAATACCGCCAGGTTTATTTTGAGTAATCTCTACGATTTTAACCCTGATACGGATGAAGTTGATTATGCCAACCTGAAAGTTATAGATAAATGGGTATTGTGGCAGCTGGACCGGTCTCTTTTAGGGCCGGTAAAATCCGCCTACGAAAATTTTGAGTTTTATAAGGCATATAAGGCGATATACGATTTTTGCAATGAGACGCTTTCCATGTATTATTTGGATATGGCCAAGGGCAGGCTTTATACTTTTGCGGCCAAGTCGCAGGAGAGAAGGGCCGCGCAAACCGCGATCTACGCGGCGCTTGACGCCCTGATCAGGGTAATGAGCCCTATTTTAGTTTTTACCGCGGAAGAAATCTGGCAGAGTTTTCCCGGGCATACAAAAGATAATACCAGCCGCAGCGCGCACCTTTTGGCCTGGCCGCAAAATAAAGCTGATTTTCGGAAAGATAAAACAGATGACCTGGAGCGACTTGATGCTTATGTTATCCTTTCTATTCCGATAGCGGCAAAGGAACTGGAAAATAGGCGCGCTAAAGGCGAAATCGGCAGCTCTTTTGACGCCAAAATAAAACTATTGACAAACAACCAAGAACGTTATAAATTCTTAACGAGCTTAAGAGACGAACTTTGCGAGATTTTTAAAGTTTCGCAGGTGGAAATTGTTTTCGGCCAGGATTTACCCGGCGATAGCGTTGAGGCTGCCAGGGCCGAAGGCGTAAAATGCGCGCGTTGCTGGAATTATTCTGAATCGGTAGGCCGGGACAACGCCCATCCGTCAATCTGCGAAAAGTGCCTTAAGGCAATATGAGAGGTGAAGAAAAGTTTACCCCGCCCTTCCTTAAACGGGTTGGGGTAGATTAAGAAAGGAAGAGCGGGGTGAAGAAAAAATTCGGCAAAAAAGAATTAAAGGAATTTAAAAAAATAGTCCTGAAAAGAAAAGAGGAAATCCTGGAAGGGATTAAGCATATTGCTGATGATACCTTGAAAAAATCGCAGAAGGACGCCGCCGGAGATATCTCCGGATACACCTATCATATGGCCGATGTCGCCACAGACAATTATGATCGGGAGTTTTCTTTGGGGCTTGCCTCCAGCGGCAGGGAAGTATTGTATGAGTTGGACGACGCCCTGAAGAAAATAGAAGATGGCACTTTCGGCATCTGTGAAAGCTGCAAAAACCTTATCACCAAGACCAGGTTAAAGGCAGTGCCCTACGCGCGCCTGTGCGTGAAGTGCCAGGAAAAAAAGGAGAAAAGATAAACTTTATCTTTCACCTTGAGCGTAAGCCGAAGGATTAATGATTCTTATCCTTGTCGTAATTATTCTTTCCCTGGACCAGCTTACCAAAATTATCGCCGCGAAAAATTTAATTTTAAACCAGTCTGTCCCCGTAATAAAAGATATCTTCCATTTTACGCTTATCCATAACCGCGGCGCGGCCTTCGGCATATTAAAAAACCAGCTGCCTTTATTTATCTTTACCTCTCTATTAGCCATAATTTTGATTTATCGCAGCCTAAGAGATGCCCCGCACAGGCTTTACCGCGTTTCTTTGGGGCTTATTTTAGCCGGCGCCTTAGGCAATCTCATTGACCGTTTATTTTTCGGCTATGTAGTTGATTTCCTGGATTTCCGCGTCTGGCCGGTATTCAATATCGCCGATAGCGCCATTAGCATCGGGGCGATATTGTTGGGGTATTCAATATTAAGAAAACCTAAATTACAAACCACAAATTACAAATCACAAACAAATCACAATACCAAATGACCAAAATTCCAAATCTTTGGTATTGTGGTTTTGAAATTGTGTATTGTTTGTTATTTGTATATTGTATATTGGAATTTTAAAAAATGCACCCTATGATTTGTACAATAGGTCCTTTTACAGTCTATTCCTATGGCTTGACTCTGGTGGCGGCTTTTTTAATTGCCTCTGCCTTAGCCAGGCAAGAGGCCAAAAGGCAGCGTATCAACCCGGAGATAATTTTTAACCTGGTTTTTTTGGCCTTTATTTCCGGGATTATCGGGGCGCGCCTTTTTTACATCGTGGAAAATCTAAAATATTACCTGGAAAACCCTCTGGAGATAATTATGCTGCAGCTGGGAGGATTGTCTTGGTTCGGGGGGTTATTTTCGGCGGTAATTTGCGGAATAGTTTATTTAAAAAATAAGAAATTATCGGTATATAAAATATTTGATTTAATCGCCCCTTTTGTAGCCCTGGCCCAGGGCATCGGCAGGGTTGGCTGTTACTTAAACGGATGTTGTTTCGGCAAAACCGCCTTGCCTATCCAGATTTATTCTTCCTTAACTTTAATTTTCATCTTTATTATTTTAAGGTTCCTGCAGGCCAGGCCCCATAAAGAGGGGCAGATTTTCTTTAGCTATCTTTTGCTCTATTCGCTAAAGAGGTTTTTTATTGAGTTCTGGCGCCTGGACAATAAAATTATTTTTTTAGACCTTACCTTATTTCAAATCATCAGTATCCTGGTATTTTCTTTTTCTCTTCTTGAGCTGTTTTTAATCAAAAAATCTACTGAGTCATCAATAAAATAAAATGCAGCAGCATTCCTTAAAGGTATCGCCGCCGGAGGCGGGGCAACGCTTGGATTTGGTTATTTTGGCTTTCGCTAAAGCCAGGGACCTGGGATTTTCGCGCACCTTTATCCAGAAATTAATCCTCAACGGCAAAGTCGCATTAGCAGGCCTAAGCATCAAACCCAATTATAAAGTAAAAGCAGGCGATGAATTCCTGATTACGCTTGAAGATGAGAAGGCGGATTATCCCCAGGCGGAGGACATCGCCCTGGATATTGTTTATCAGGACCAGGATATAGCGGTAATCAATAAGCCCGCGGGCCTGGTGGTGCACCCCGCGCCCGGAAATTATGAGCATACCTTGGCCAGCGCGCTCCTATATCATTTTAAGAAATTATCAGACATTAATCCTCAGAGGCCGGGCATCGTGCATAGACTGGACAAGGACACTTCCGGGCTCCTGGTTGTCGCCAGGAATAATTCCGCCCATCTTGATCTGGCGCGGCAATTCGCGGAACACACCATTAAACGCAAGTATGTTGCCATAGTAAAAGGCAAAATGGAATTTGACGAACAGGTTATTGAATTGCCGATCGGCAGGCACCCCTATAAAAGAAAAAATATGTCTGTAGGGTTCGGGAAAAATACAAAATACGCCAAGACTTATTACCGCACCTTAAAACGCACTGATGAGTTCAGCCTGCTGGAGCTGGAACCTTTTACCGGCAGGACCCACCAGCTCAGGGTGCACCTTGCTTTTTTGGGGCATCCTATTTTAGGCGACAATAAATACGGCAAGAATAATCAATTCAGCCGCTTAGCCCTGCACGCCAAGGAAATCGGCTTTATCCACCCCAGGACTAAAAAATTTATGGAATTTACCTCTCCCGCGCCGAGGGTATTTATTGAATTTATCAAATGAAGCCCGAACTTATGGAGCGAACACCCGGCCGTATCGGAACAGCCGGTGTGCCGCTTGTGCATCAAGCGAACATAAGTTCGTTGGCTGAATTTGACCCAGCACTTATTTTTGTAATTATGCTAGAGGTATAGATTAAGCGATAGAATGAAACTATCCCTTGAGTTAACTCAAATGCTTTTTCAAAAATAAGTGCTGGGTTTAATTCGCACTTATAACTTACTCACACTTGCCGCAGAAAGCGGCATACCGAGCCTTCCGATGAGCTCGGGTATTGCCGCAGAAAGCGGCATACCGAGCCTTCCGATGAGCTCGGGTATTGCCGCAGAAAGCGGCATACCGAGCCTTCCGATAAGCTCGGGTGTTGCCGCAGAAAGCGGCATACCGAGCTTTCCGATAAGCTCGGGTAACGTGTTCGTAAGTTATGTGCGAATTTAAAAATAATACTTGATTTTTGTGCGGGTAATGCTATAGTATGAGCTTAAATAAGGGTCATCAGGCACGTAAATAAAAGGAGGAAGTTATGAGTGATAAAGCCAAGCTGCCCGTTGTCTTATTAATATTTTTAATCCTCATTTCTTTATCTTTAGCCGCAGGCGTTTTTTTCCTTTTACAAAAAGAGCGCGCTAAGAATGTATCCTTGCAGGGTGAACTGGAAGACCTTAAGACCAGGCAGAGTTTGACCGAAAAGAAACTTAGCGAATCTCAAAATTTGCTTGCCTCTTTGCAGGTGAAACTAGACGAGGCCAAAGCCCAAATCACCAACCTTAATAACGATTTACAGCAGGAAAAGAGCGCCAAACAGGAAGCGCTCGCCAAGATGGACCAGTTAAAAACGGATTTAGAGCAGCAAAAGACCTTAAGGTCCGGCTTGGAGGGTAAGCTTGGCCAGGCGCAGAAAGACGTGGAGAAAATCCAGGCGCAGTTAAAGGACATGGACGCCAAGAAGGCGGAATTGGATAAGAAAATAAAGGATTTGGAAGCGCAATCTCAGGGCGTGGAGCTGGGTAAGATAGTAGTCAGCCCGGAAACCGCGGCCACCGGACAGGCGGCCGTGGCGATAATAGCTTCCCCCGTGAACGAAGGCAAGGTCTTGACGGTAAATAAGGATTACGATTTTATCCTGATAAATTTAGGCACGAAAGAGGGTGTGCGGGCCGGCGAAGTGTTTGGCGTTTACCATAATAATAAATATATAGGAGATGTTAAGATAGAGAAAGTCCATGATACTATGTCCGCCGCCGGTTTCTCAAAACCCGATATGAAAAATAAAATTGATGAAGGTGATAAGGTTGTGCGCAAGGGTAAATGAAATTTTTTTGCGTTCCGCAGGCCTTATGTCTTAAGGGAGAAGTCGCTCTTTTAGGCGATAAATCCATAGCCCACCGTTGTATAATCGTCAGCGCAATAGCGAAAGGTAAGACCGTTATTGAGAATTTTCCTGCCAACCAGGACTGCCTTTTTACCATATCCGCTTTTAAAAAATTAGGTATAAAGATAAGGCAGGCACCCCGTAAGGGAGATGCCGCTTCTGTAATTACGGTATTCGGAAAAGGGCTTTATGGCTTAGAAAAGCCTCCGCAGCCTATTTTTGTAGGCGATTCCGGCACTACGCTGCGCCTGCTTTCGGGAGTTTTAGCTGCCCAGAGCTTTGAGGTTACCTTAAAAGCGGCGAGTTCTCTTTCCCGGAGGCCGATGTTGCGCGTAACCGGCCCTTTAAGGATGATGGGAGCGGCGATAAGCGCGCGCTGCCTTAAAGGCAGCGCCGGCCATGAAGAATATCCGCCGTTGACCATTAGCGGAGGGGCCCTGCGGCCAATTACTTATCAGATGCCGGTTGCCTCAGCACAGGTCAAGTCGGCAATTTTATTAGCCGGTCTCTATGCCGATGGCGCGACCGAGGTTATTGAGCCCATTGCCACGCGCGACCATACCGAGCGTATCTTAAAATTATTTAAAGCAGAGATACAAGTTAAAAAAAATACAATAGTTATAAGGGGAGGCAGGCAATTACTTTCTCCCGGGAAAATTTACCTGCCGGCAGATATATCCTCGGCGAGTTTCTTTATCGTGGCCGCGACAATTTTGCCGAATTCGCGGGTCTGTATTAAGAAGGCCAGCCTTAATCCATCGCGGACAGGTATAATCAGGGTTTTAAAGAGGATGGGAGCGGACATAAAAGTCACCAGGTCACCAGGTCGCCAGGTCGCCAGGTATGAGCCAATGGGAGATATTATAGTAAAAAGCAGTAAATTAAAAGGGGCATTAATTAAGAAACATGAAATTCCTTCTTTAATAGACGAGTTGCCGGTTTTAATGGTCGCTGCCTGCTTTGCCAAAGGTAAGACTAGGTTAAAGGGAATAGGCGAGTTGCGGGTCAAGGAGACTGACCGGATAAAGTCAATGTCCGAAAACTTAAGGAAGATGGGCGCGGATATTGAAGTTATAGGAGGCAGGGGCGCGCAGGATATGGTTATCCGCGGCGTAGAGGCGCTTAAGGGCGCGCGGGTGAAGAGTTTTGGCGACCATCGCACGGCAATGAGTATGGTGGTAGCCGGCCTGGGGGCAAAAGGCAAAACCGCCATAGACGATATTAGCTGCGTTAATAAATCTTTCCCGGGATTTGGGCATATCCTAAGTAAACTAATAGTAAGATAAGGCCGCCAGGCATAACTTTTTATTTGACATATGGTTTAATCTCTGATAAAATTGCCTTTACCCCGTTAGACCCAGAAAGCCCCATTTTTCAAAACGGGGATGAACGGAAAATTAAATTTGAACAAATAAGAAAGCCTCGGGCTTTAGTTCGGGGTCTAACGGGGTTTACTCAAATTTAAAGCCTGCCGGCAGGCAGGCCTGTTCCGCAAGCAGATAGGGAGAAAAGCATGGTAAAACCTAAAGTCATTATCCAGAATTTTTCCAATTATATCCAGGGTTTACTCTCTAACGATATCGGTATTGATTTGGGCACGGCTACCACACTTGTTTATGTAAAAGGCGAGGGGGTGGTCCTTTGCGAGCCGTCAGTAGTAGCGATTGAACGGGGGACATCCCATGTCCTGGCAGTAGGCGAGGAGGCCAAGCGCATGCTTGGCCGTACGCCGGGCAATATCATCGCGATTAGGCCGATGCGGGACGGCGTGATTACGGATTTTGAAATTACCGAGGCGATGTTGCGGCATTTTATCAGGAAAGTCCGGCGCCGCAGGTTTCAACTGCGGCCGCGCATAGTTATCGCCATACCTTCCGGCATTACGGAAGTGGAGCGCCGCGCGGTGAAAGAATCGGCTGAACGCGCCGGCGCCAGGGAAGTATTTTTAATTGAAGAGCCCATTGCCGCCGCTATCGGAGTAGGCCTCCCTATCCAGGAGCCCATCGGTAATATGATTATAGATATCGGCGGAGGCACTACCGAGATTGCCGTAATTTCCCTGGCGGGCGTGGTTTTTTCCAAATCTATCCGCATTGGCGGAGACGAGATGGACGAAGCGATTATTGAGTACCTAAAAAAAACATATAACCTGATGATTGGCGAGCGTACCGCCGAAGAGATAAAAATAAAGATTGGCTCCAGTTATCCGCAGGACCAGGAGCTGAGCCTGGAAGTCAAGGGCAGGGATTTGGTCGCCGGGCTGCCTAAAAGCGTCACCATAACTTCCGAAGAGGTAAGAGAGGCGCTGCAGGAACCGCTGCGCGCCATCATTGAAATAACCAAAATCTCGCTGGAAAGGACGCCTCCTGAGTTGGCCGCGGATTTGATAGAGCACGGCATTGTGATGGCCGGCGGCGGCTCATTGTTGAAGAGTTTGGATAAGCTGATTTCCGAAGAGACCGGTCTGCCGGTGCATATTGCCGATGACCCGCTGACCGCCGTGGCCCAAGGCACAGGCAAGGTTTTGAATGAGATACGCTATCTAAAGAAAGTTACTGTCCCCATAAAGTCAGAAACGCACTCCTAATCAAATGAAGCCCGAACTTATGGAGTGAGCACTCGGCTGTATCTGAGCAGCCGGTGTGCCGCTTATGCGGCAAGCGAACATAAGTTTGTTGGCTGAATTTGATCCTTGACATTTTGCTCTGCAAAATGTCAAGGATTTAACTCGCAGACGGCACTTCGTGCCTATGATTTATGTCGTTCTTCCAGAACTCCATAAATCATCTGCTTATTAAAGATGTGCTTAAGCTCAAAAACAAAAATCTAATCTACGCCGGCGCTGTTGCCTGCCTGTTTTTATTCTTCGCCATTTTAATTCCGGTTCTGCGAGCCCCCGTATTAACCGCCTTAAGATACCCGCTTAATTTATCGGCCTTACTCAAACGCGAAGTAAGAGGCATAATTTTTTATCACCGCAATTTTACGCAAAATGAACGGTTAAAAGACCAGGTAGATTTCTTAAAGCAGAAGATTAATGCAATGGAGGAGATTTCCGCCGAGAACGCGCGCCTAAAGAGACTCTTTAGTTTCAAGCAGAATTCTCCCTATAAGGTAATCGCCTGCAGGGTAATCGGCCGCTCGCCCGATAATTGGTCTTCGGTAATTATTATTGATAAGGGAAGATACAGCGGGATAAAAGAGGGGATGGTAGTGATTAATTATTTGGGCCTGGTGGGCCGGGTGATAGAAACCGCAAAGAATGCCAGCAAGGTGGTATTGATTAACGACCCCAATTTTGCCGTTTCAGCTATCGATAAGCGCAGCCGTCAAGAGGGCCTGGTCTGCGGCACGTTAGGGGCAAGTTTAACCATGAAGTATCTGCCAGGCGACGCGGATATCGCGGTTTCGGACAGCGTGATAACTTCGGGCCTGAGCGGTTTATACCCCAAGGGCCTGCTTATAGGCAGCGTGACGGCGGTAGGAGAGGAATTTTCAGGATTGAGCCGTTATGCCGTGATAAAACCCGCGGTGAATCTTTCCGATATTGAAGAAGTGCTGGTAATCGCGCAATGAAGAAAGTAACCTACCTGTTAATTATTTTTTCCGCCGGCATCTTTCAGGCCAGCCTTTTAAACCTTTTCAGGGTATTTAACGTAAAACCCGACCTCCTTTTAATCAGCGCTATTTTTGCCGCTTTTATTTTTGATTTAAGGAGCGCCTTGGCCTTGGGCGCCATTTGTGGCCTGCTTAAAGATTCCCTGTCTGCCAATACCTTGGGCATAAATACGGCCTTATTCGGCTTATGGGTTTTCCTGATTATAAGATTATCCAGAGAGATACCCCTGGATAATAACCTTATCCGCGCGGCAGTGGTATTTGTCGTGGTTATTTTTCAGAATATTATCTCCCGGGTTATATTTTTCGCTTTAGGCAGCCACCTTTCTTCTCTAGGCGTTTTTATCCGCGCTATGATTTTAGAATTAATCTACGCGTCAGCCATTCTTGCCTTGATATTTTATATTATCAAATCTACCGCTTACCCCTTAGAAACAGAATGACTAGGCTAAGAATCGCAGGTTTTACCGTAATTTTCGTTTTTTTATTTTTGTTCTTGAATCTTTTCCGGCTTGAATTGATGGGCGGTAGAAAATTCAGGGAATTAAGCGATAAAAACTGCATCCGTCTTTTGCCCCAGGAGGGCAGCCGGGGAAAAATCCTTGACCGCCGGGGAGACGTCATTGTCGGTAACGAGCTCTCCTATGATGTAATGTTGATGCCTAAAGACGCACAGCAGATTGACCAGGCCTTAGCGGCCGTAGCCGGTATTTTAGGCAGGGATTTTAAGGATTTAAAAAATACCTTTAAAAATAATTTTATTGCTTCGTCGGCGGCGGTTACCGTGGCTAAAGATATAGATGTCAAGAAGGCGATTACCCTTGAGGAATTAAAATCTAATATTGACGGAATCGTCATCCAGCCCCGGCCGCGGAGAAGGTATCCCCATGCCAGGCTGGCCGCGCATGTATTGGGTTATCTTAATGAAATTGACCGTTGGCGCCTGACCAAATTAGCGGATTACGGCTATAAAACCAAAGATATCGTGGGTTTCGGCGGCATAGAAGAAAAATATGATTATTATCTGCGCCAGGAAGAAGGAGGCTTGAGCCTGGAGGTGGACAGCCGGGGCAGGTTTGTGCGCGCCCTGGGCTTTCGCCCGCCGAAAAACGGCAGAGATATACAGCTGACTTTAGATTTAAAAATACAAAAGATAGCGCAGGATTGCTTGGCCGAAAGAAAAGGCGCGGTCGTCATTATGGAGCCGTATAGCGGCCAGATTATTGCCATGGCGAGCGCCCCGGATTTTAACCCCGCCGCATTTGTGAAAAAGGCGAATTCTTCCCTGCGCAGCCTCTTTAGCAGCCAGGAGGCGCCGTTAATAAACCGCGCCGTTGCCGCCGCCTATCCCGCGGGTTCGGTATTTAAATTAGTCGTGGCTGCCGCGGCCCTGGAGACAAAAAAGATAAATTTGAATACTTCATTTTTTTGTTC
>VGKK01000019.1 GCA_016867095.1 Candidatus Omnitrophota bacterium
GCCGGCAATTAAATAAATATAAAAATCGGCCATTATGCTTCTTATCCCTCTAACGCCGCCTGAAGCGTATCTTTCAAGCATGGCTTAATATAGGCGCCGATATATTCGGCAAGGGCGCGGTCAGTAAAATCAAATTGCGACTTGCCGCCGTCATAGCTAATGGTAAAACCAGCCGAGATCTCTATTGATGGCTTTAAGGTAACGCCTTTTTTCACCGCCTCTTTAAGCTCCTCCAGCAAGCCCTGCTTTATTTTTTCTAAATCTTCTTCGTTCAAGGAAACCACAATATCTTTGGCCTGGCCGCGATAATCTTTTATCGGCGCCGCGATAATCTTGGCTAACTCCTGCGGCGGCAAAGCCCGGCGCGCGCCGGCAAGAATAAGCCGTTCCAGCATCGCGTTAATCTCTCTTTTTAAGGAAAGCAAAACGTCTCTTCCGGCCTGTGCCAGGGTAGAGCGGGTATATTCCTCTTGCCGTTGGATTTTTTCCTCTGCCGCGGCCAGCATCTTTTGCGCCTCTTTTTTGGCGCGGGCAACAATCTCCTCTGCCTGCCGCCTTGCCTCTTCTTCTATCTTGCCTGCTTTTTCTTCTGCGGCCTGAATCCCTTCTGTCCTTATTTTTGCGAGTAATTCCTTTATCTCTTCTGCCATAAATCTCTCCCGCTTTTTTTATTCTATGAAATATCCCTGAGGATTGATTCCGTTACTGCTAAAGGACGCCTTGCCTCTAATATGGGCCGGCCTACTACAATGTAATCTGCGCCGCCATCTTTTGCGGCCTGGGGAGTAGCGATTTGTTGTTGGTCGCCCCTAGAGGACCCTGCCGGCCTGATTCCGGGGCAGACGATGATAAAATTCCTGCATAAATATTTCCGGATAATTTTGGCCTGGGGCACTGAACAGACTACGCCGCTCATCCCGCACTTTTTTGCCATTTTCGCCAGGTACAGCACCTCTTGGGAAAGCGACCTCTGTATTTTTAAATCTTTTAAAAAATTTGAGGAGATACTGGTCAGAACAGTTACCCCCAATGCCTTGGCGCGGCTGCCGCGGCAGGCCTGTGCTACTTCTTTTAGCGCGTCCGGCCCGGAAAGCGTATGCACGGTAAACATGGCCACCTGATATTTTAATAATTCCCTGGTGGCATTAGCCATAGTATTAGGGATATCGTTAAATTTTAAATCCAGAAAGACCTCGGCGCCGGTTTTACGGATATCCTGAATAATTTTTGGGCCGCAGGCAGTATAGAGCTGTAACCCGACTTTAAAAATCGTTACCTTAGGGTAAAGCAAATTTACCCAGCGCATTGCCTGTTGGCGGCTATTGACATCTAAAGCCAGGATTAATTCCGTCTTGCGCATTATATATTTAGGTTGCCAATAAGAGCCTTGATATCTTTGATTTTATTTTCGCGTAAATACTGCTTTATTCCCGCGATTATTTCTATGGTGGCGCGAGGATTAATAAAATTTGCCGTGCCGACGCTAACACAGCTTGCCCCGGCCAGAAAAAACTCCAAGGCGCTGGATGTATCCATTATACCACCCATCCCAATAATAGGGACGCTAATTTTTTGATAAACCTCCCAAACCATCCTTAAGGCAATCGGCCGGATTGCCGGGCCGCTTAAGCCGGCAACGGCCAGCGCAATCTTGGGCTTTCTGGTTTCCACGTTAATGCTCATCGCGGTGAAGGTATTGACTAAAGATACGGCGTCTGTGCCTGCCTTTTCCGCGGCCAGCGCAATTTCGGTAATGTCTGTGACATTAGGCGAGAGTTTGGTAATCAGCGTCTTTTTCGTAACTTTACGCACTGCTCTCACTACCTCATCAGCGGCTTTGGCATCCTGTGCAATTAACCGGGTGACGTGGTGACGTGGTGACGTGGTGCCCCTAATATTCGGACACGAAATATTCAGCTCTATCCCGGCAACCTCTTTTAACTTGTCTAATCGCCTGGCTAACGCCGTAAATTCCTGAGGGTCGTCTTCTGAGGCAATACTGACAATAACCGGCGCCCCGATTTTCTTTAGCGCCGGAAGTTTTTCGGCGATAAACTTATCTATACCGGGGTTTTCTAAGCCGATGGAATTAAGCATCCCTGCCGGCGTCTCGCAGGTGCGCGGCATAGGGTTGCCCTGGCGCGGCGCCAAGGTAATAGTCTTGGTGACTATCGCGCCTAATTGCCGCAAATCTATAAAATCCTTAAATTCCTCGGCATAACCAAAAGTCCCCGAGGCAACCATCATTGGATTCTTCAATCTTAATTTGCCAATTTTAACTTCCAAATTTGTCTGTTTCATGCTAAATGGTTAAAGCCCCGATTAAATTAGAAACGATATTATCAGACGCGCCTTCAATAATAAGCACAACATCTTTAGATTTAAAAATATAGATATTTTCTTGCCCTATCTTCCATTGAGAAAAACTCTGGTCTTCCTTAACCAATCTTGGCTGTTTATATTTCTTCTCCATTATCTTTTTATAGAAACCGAAAAACTCATCCGCTTCTTTTTCGCTGTCCCACTTTGACGCAGATATCAACAGGGTCTGTTTTAGATTTGGCTCTTCATAAAACTCAAAATAATCTCCAGCCCAACCCTCAGACATCAACTTATTTGATAACTCATCTAAAAATACTTTGCCGATTAAATAAAAACTGAATTCGCCCAGGACCCCCCTGGATAACCTTATCCAAGAACTGCCTAATATAGTAGAGACATCAACAAAATTTACTTCCTCTGGTTCATCGCGCACAATATAGTATTTTTCCGGATGCATAATTTGCTCGGAAGAGGTGGGCATATCTAGATAAATCTCATCTATCGCCTCCCAGCCTTTGGTGTTGACTAGATGTTGAATAAAGCTGCCTCCCCAGACATAAGGAAAAAGCAGAGCTTCCATAAAAATAGCGGGTTGTCTTTGCCCGGTTTTAAAATGTTTACTATAAGCCAACATTGAGTCTATAACAAAGGACCTGAGGTCAAATTCTTTAGCCGGATCAAACATGCCCAAGCCCTTAGAAGATCTGAAAAAGGCATCATACATCAATACCGTGGCCTCGCCTTCAATAACACTCTCAATAGCTAAACCTTTATCTTCATTTGCCAATAATAAAGAATCTTCTATGCTTTTTAAGTTGTGATACTGGTCTTGCAGCGCATGAACTTGCTCGTGCATAACCGTCATACTGGGTAACCCCGGCAGAATAGCATACCCGATATCTTCAGAGACGTAGATTTTCTTATCATCGCTATTATAGTAACCGGCAATCGCTTCGGTAAGCGGCTCTAAAACTTCTTTCTGGTAATCCACCATTTTAGAGATAAGACCTAATCTCAACCATAGTTTAATTTTGGCACTGAGTTTTTCTTGGTTATATTCTTTTTCTATATTCTGCTTTAGGTATTCTTTAATTTTATCTTTGTTAGCAATTTCTATCTCTGGGACGGCCTTAAATTCCAACTTTCTTGTCTTAGATACAAAGTTGAGTCCCTCTTGGGCAGAAGAAGTGATTGCCTGCTTCATGTCTTGCGTGATAAAGGCGCCCTCAGTGGATAATCTTGCCTTTGCCTCTTCTATAGAAAGACCGTTTATGCTTTCTACCTCCTCTTTCCCAAACCAAATTGTCCCGGGGCCCATTTCTAAAACAACGTCTTTATCAGTAATCTCTTTAAGCCGACCATTTATTTCTCTGCTGCTTTTTAATTTTACCGTATCACTAAAAACGCTACTTATAAAAATAAAAAGAATGCAAATAGGCATAGAGATTAAAAGCAATAACCTTTGCATTAATTTGTTTCTCATTTTTTTCCACCCCTCTGCTGTTACTGGGTTAAAATCATCCTGAGAGAAATAATCAGTAAAAATATGCCGAAAGACCGTTTCAAGAGCGGGTCGGCTAAATTCTGCACAAAATGCGCGCCGATTAATCCGCCGACAAAAAATCCCAGGCAAATAAATCCGGCCATGCCTAATTTGACATTACCGCTATAATAATAACGCAGTGCCGCCAATAGCCCGATGGGGGGAACCATGAGGGCCAAGGTTGTGCCCTGGGCCTGATGTTGAGTTAAGCCAAATAAATATACCATCGCCGGAATTAAAATTATCCCGCCGCCGATGCCAAATACGCCGCTGGCTATACCCGCAACTAAACCCAAACCAATATATAATAGCTGATTCATGGGGCCGCCCTCCCTACCAAACTATTTTCTCCGCATTAAATATCGGTCCTTCTTTGCAGACCCGCTGATAACCGCCTCTGGTATTAACGACGCAGCCCAAACAGGCGCCAATGCCGCAGGCCACATGCGCCTCTAAAGAAACCTGCGCAGTAATATCATAATGTTTAGCAATATTACTAACCGCCTTTAACATAGGATAAGGCCCGCAGGCATAGATAGTCGCATACTTTATGTCGCATGACGCATAAGCCTGACTTGTGACTTGTGACTTATGACTTGTGACTAATATATTTTTTAACAACTCTGTAACTTTTCCCTTGAAGCCGCGCGAGCCGTCGTCTGTGGCTATTTTAACAGCGCAGCCCAATGCCTTAAAGTCTTTTTCGCAAAGAATCTGACGATATGTCTTTGCTCCGAGCAAAACAACCGTCTTCCTGGTGACGTGGTGACGTGCCTGCCCTGAGCGGAGTCGAAGGGGTAACGTGGTGACTATTCTATCTGCCAGAAACAAAAGCGGCGCCACGCCCATACCGCCGGCCACCAATACCGTCGCCCGTCGCCCGTCGCCCGTTGCCCGATAATTAAAACCATTACCCAAAGGGCCGATGATATCCAGATATTCGCCGGCTTTTTTTTGCGCTAAGAGCTGCGTCCCCTGTCCCAGGACCTCATAAAGAATCTCTATTAGCTCGTAATTTGGTGACGTGGTGACGTGGTGACGTGGTGACCCCTGACTTATCCTATGTATGCTAAACGGCCTTCTTAAAAGCGGCTGGCAACCATCGCCTATCTTTACCTGCACAAACTGCCCTGGCTGCGCCAGCTCGGCTATCTGCGGCGCCCTTAATAACAAGCGGAAATAATTATCTTTAACCCTTTGATTATCAAATAGTTTTGCTTTTAGTTGAAACATCCCTTTTTAAGCCTTCCCGTGTCATCTTGTTTAAATAAACCACCAGGCCCACAAATAATATAATCGTCACCAGCACTGCTGATGCCTCTTCGGCATACGCCCATAAGCCCTTAGTTTTAATATCTCCCCGGGATTCAATAAAAATTGTAATGAACAATACGGCCAAGATAGAACCGACTTCCCTTTTCAACCAGGATAATTTTACCGGCAGATATCCGCTAATGTCTCCTTTTACGAAAGTGGCTGGCCGAGGTAAAATTCGCGGTACCCTGGAGCAGTAATCCCGGTAAGCTTCGGGAAATAAAGCCAGCAGTTTTTTCTCTTCTTTAAATATCAACACGATATAACGGGTAATAAAGACGGCTAAAAAAATGCAGGCTACCCACCATTTAAATAACATCAATACCACACCCAAGCCAATCAGGAGTATGCCTAAATACATCGGGTTACGCACCAGGGCGTATGGCCCGCCTTGAATTAAAGAACGGCCTTCCTGGGAATGTTCGGATTTAAACCCGCGCGCGGAAACGCGGAAAATTTGGCCCAAAAGAATAAGCGCGATGCCGGACACCTCCGTAAGCTCTTCAAAAATGCCCTCTACCTTATAGTGGAAGAAAATCGCCGGAAAGCTGGCCGCTAAAACCACGGCGATAAACATAATAAAACCATTAATTTTAAGGCGTTTCTTCATTAAATGAGCGCATAACTTACGGAGTACGTTACCCGAGCTTATCGGAAAGCTCGGTATGCCGCTTTCTGCGGCAAGTACGACGTAAGTTATTGCGCGAATTAACCCAGCACTAATTTTATTAAATGCTTGAGTTAGCTTATAAAGGCTACATTGGCATCAGCACCTATGAGATAGGGATAAGGGTTTATAAAAATTAGTGCTGGGTAAGTTCGGCCAAACGACTTACGTTCACTTGCCGCACAAGCGGCACACCGGCTGTTCCGATACAGCCGGGTGCCCGTTCCGTAAGTCGTGGCCTCACTTACCTCTGGCACTTGGGGCAAAAATAAGTGCCCCTGCTGGCCAAAGAAATTCTTTTTATCGGCGTCTTGCAAACTAAGCAAGGTTTACCTGCGCGGTCATAGACCTTGTGATACTTCACATAATCGCCGGGCCGGCCGGAAAGCTGGACATACTGGTCCACCGATGAGCCCTTGTGTTCTATTGCCTCTGCCAGCGTATCTTTAATTTCTTTAAGCAGCCTTGTCTTTTCCTCATCCGAGAGGCTATTGGCTGTTCTTTGCGGATGAATTTTGGCGCGGAAAAGCGCCTCTGCCGCATAAAGATTACCCACCCCGGAAATAAACGTCTGGTCCATCAAGAGCGGCTTAATCTTGGTTTTTTGGGCATCTAACATAGTTTTAAACTGTTCCGCGCTGATAGCAAATGGCTCCGGGCCCAGGCCTTGAATAAATTTTAACTTGCGCCAATCATCCAACAGGCGCAACTCGGCAAATAATCTCTGGTCATTAAAATCCAGCCATTTGCCGTCGGACAATTTAAAACTTACCCGGCTTGCCTTGCCATTGCCCGGGTAAACTAACTGGCCGGTCATCTTCAAATGGATGACTAAAGATTTCCCGCTGGATAATTCAAGAATCAGGACTTTGGCCTTACGCAGAATATTCTTGATAGTTACACCGGCCAGGCCCTGCTGAAATTTAGCTACCGCGGGCTCGCGGATTACCTTGGGATGGCGCACCAAGACTTCGGTAATCTTTTTGCCCAAAACCGCTCTTTCCAGTTCGCGCTTTACCGTCTCTACTTCCGGCAATTCCGGCATTACCTCGCTCCTTCCAGTCGCTCGGAATTAAAAATTCAAAATGCAAAACTCAAAATTCTAAATCTTAAACAATTTTTTAATCTAAATTTTTAACTTTAAATTGTAATTTTGACTTAAATTTTTAAATTATTTTGACCCATATCTCGCGCGAGCGCGGGCCGTCGCTTTCGCAGAAATATATCCCCTGCCAAGTGCCGAAGGCCAATTGGCCGTCCTCAACAAAGATAGTTAAGGACGAGCCAAAAAGCGATGACTTAATATGGCTATCCGCGTTCCCCTCGCTGTGCGCATAACCGGCATTTGCCGGAACCAGATTAGTTAAGGCGTTGATGATATCGCGCCGAACTGAGGGATCGGCATTCTCGTTAATAGTGAGGCCCGCGGTAGTATGCGGGCAAAAAACAAAGCATACCCCGTCTTTAACTTTGCGCTTAGAAACCGCGGCCTGCACTTTCTCGGTAATGTCAATCAAATCTATGCGGCTATTTGTTTTTACGCTTATTTTTTCCATGTTTTTGCGCGCTAATCTCCTTATGGTATCTCTGCAGCGAGCGCACCTGCAAATCCTTTTTTGCCAGCGCCTCAATGCCGTTGACCGTGGCCTGCGCCCCAAAAATGGTCGTGGTATAGGCGATATTATACAAAATCACCTGCGAACGGATTTTAACTTCGTCCTGCCGCGGGATCCTGCCCGAAGGCGTATTAATCACCATTTGCACTTTGCCGTCGCGCATATAATCCAGGATATTGGGCCGGCCTTCGGCAATCTTAGGCAGCACCTTGACGCTAATGCCGTTCTTCTCCAGGGCTGAGGCAGTCCCGGAAGTAGCGTAAATATAGAACCCCAAGTCCTGCAATTTCTTGGCAATAAATACTATCGCGCGCTTGTCTTTATCTCTTACGGAAATAAAGACCCCGCCCTTTTTCGGCAGCTTTTGGCCGGCGGCAATCTGGCTTTTTATATATGCCCGGCCAAAATCGGCGTCAATACCCATTACCTCTCCGGTAGATTTCATCTCCGGCCCTAAAATTATATCCACGCCGGGAAACCGGCTGAAAGGAAACACCGATTCTTTCACCGCCACATGCCCGGGTATAATTTCCTGGGTAAATCCCAAATCTTTTAGTTTTTTGCCCAGCATAACTTTGGTGGCTAACTTGGCCAGCGGCGCTCCGATGACCTTGGAGACCAAAGGCACGGTCCGCGAGGCGCGAGGATTAACTTCCAGGACATAAACCACGTTATCCTTTACCGCGTACTGCACGTTCATCAGGCCCAAGACGTTTAATTCCCTGGCCATTTTGCAGCTTGCCTCTCTAATCTGGTTCAAGATATCTTCGGACAGGGTAAAAGTAGGCAGGGCCATTGCCGAATCTCCGGAATGAATGCCCGCCTCTTCAATATGTTCCATAATCCCGCCGATGACAAAGGTCGAGCCGTCTCCGATTAAATCTACGTCCACCTCAATGGCATCCTCCAGGAATTTATCAATGAGCACGGGATGCTCTCCGGAAACCTCCGCCGCCTCTTTGATAAATTTCTCCAAAGTCTGCTCATCATAGACAATCTCCATAGCCCGGCCGCCCAAAACATAAGAGGGCCGCACCAAAACCGGATAGCCGATTTTTTTGGCTACTTCCTTTGCCTCCTGAAAGGTAAAGGCTGTGCCGTTATCCGGCTGCAGAAGTTCCAATTTGTGCAACATCTGCTTAAAGCGCTTGCGGTCTTCGGCAATATCAATGCTGTCGGCGCTGGTGCCCAATAACTCCACGCCCATCTTTCTTAAGGGGACCGCCAAATTAAGCGGGGTCTGCCCGCCGAATTGCACGATTACCCCCATGGGTTTTTCCAGAGCAATGATGTTTAAGATATCCTCTAGCGTCAAAGGCTCAAAATACAGCCTGTCCGAGGTATCGTAATCCGTGGAAACCGTCTCGGGGTTGCAATTCACCATAATGCTGTCAATGCCTTCTTCCTTTAAGGCGTACGCGGCATGGCAGCAGCAGTAATCAAATTCAATGCCCTGGCCGATGCGGTTTGGCCCGCCGCCTAAAATCATCACCTTTTTATTTTTGCTCGGCCGCGCTTCCTCGGCGCCCTCATAGGTAGAATAAAAATAAGGCTGTTTGGCCTGGAATTCTCCGGCGCAGGTATCCACTAATTTATAAACTGCCTTGACATCATTCTTCCCGGAGAATTCGCGCACCTTATCTTCTTTAGAATTCAACAAGTAAGCTAATTGCCGGTCGGAAAAACCGTCCTTTTTCGCCTCCCTGAGCAGCTCCGCCGGAATTTCAATGGCGTCTTCGGGTTTTTTATTCCTAAATTTCTTGATTTTTTCCTCCAGTTCCACCAGCTGCTGCATATTGTCAATAAACCAGCGGTCAATATGCGAAAGCGCGTAAATTTCGTCAATAGACAAACCCGCCTTCAGGCCATAACGGATATAAAATAACCTCTCATCGTTGGGGGTGCGGATTTTTTCCTTGATCATCTTGAGCAGCCCGCTATCCGGCGCGGCCAGCATCTCGTCGGTGATTTTATCCTTGCCGTCGGCGCCAAAGCCAAAGCGCCCGATTTCAATGGAACGGATGCCTTTTTGCAGCGCCTCCTTGAAATTCCTGCCTATGGACATCGCCTCGCCCACCGCCTTCATTGAAGTATTTAACAGGCGTTCGGCGCGCGGGAATTTCTCAAAGGTAAAACGGCAGATTTTAAAAACGCAGTAATCTACCGTCGGCTCGAAAAACGAAGTGGTCTTGCCGGTAATCTGGTTCATCACCTCGGGCAAGGTCAGGCCTACGGCTAACTTGGTGGCTACGCGGGCAATGGGAAATCCCGTGGCCTTGGAGGCCAGCGCCGAAGAACGGCTCAGGCGCGGGTTAACCTCAATAATCACAATATGGCCGTTATCGGGGTTCTGGCCGAACTGGATATTCGCTCCGCCGCCGGATATACCAACCCTGCGGATAATCCTCTTGGAGAGGTTGACAAAATTGGTGTATTCCTCGGCAGTCAAACTCTGCGCCGGCGCCACCACAATGCTGTCGCCGGTATGCACGCCCATCGGGTCAACATTCTCCATGGAAGTAATCATAATCACATTATCCACCGAGTCGCGCATCACTTCAAATTCAATCTCTTTCCACCCTAAAACCGACTGCTCAACCAGCACCTGGTGCACCGGGCTGGTCTCTAATCCTTTGGAAAGAAATCTTGCCAACTCCTCCTTATTGTAGGCGGTGGCTCCGCCTGAACCGCCCAGGCAGTATGCCGGCCTTAAAATTATGGGGAAACCGATATTCAGGCCAATCTTCATCCCTTGTTCCAGAGTGGTAGCAATCCCGCTCTTAGGCACATCCACGCCAATTTCCTGCATCGCCTTTTTAAAAAGATGGCGGTCTTCGGCGCAAGAGATGGCCTCTACGGAGGCGCCGATAGATTCTACCCCGTATTTTTTTAAGATCCCTTCCTTCATCAAAAAGAAAGCCAGGTTCAACCCGGTCTGGCCGCCCAGGGTCGGCAGGATGGCATCCGGCCGTTCCTTGGCAATAATCCTGGTGAGCACCTCTACGCTCAACGGCTCTATATAGGTAACATCCGCCATCCCCGGATCAGTCATAATTGTGGCCGGGTTAGAGTTAACCAGAATGGTAATATAGCCTTCTTCTCTTAAAGCCTTGCAAGCCTGGGAGCCGGAATAATCAAACTCGCAGGCCTGGCCGATAATAATCGGGCCTGAGCCAATCATTAAAACCTTTTTAATATCTTTACGCAGTGGCATTATTTCGCTCCTTCGCAGTTAGCGAACACCGGCCGATCCGATAAGGCCGGGTGTTATCGCAGTTAGCGAACACCGGCCGATCTGCCGTAGAAAACGGCATACCCGCCAATCCGATATGGCGGGGTACAAATATAGCCGGGTGTTATCGCAATAAGTGAACATAATTGTTAACCCAGCATCTTGATGAATTTTTTAAATACCGTATTGGCTTCATTAAATCCCGGGCAGGCCGGGATATATTGCACGCCTAATAATTTAAGCGGCTTGCTCTCCATCTCCTCTACGCTGCGGTCGTTCAGATTGTAGGCGGTAACCTTGACTTGCTTGATTTTATTCAATGAATCAATATCCACGACGCAGGAATGGTTCTGCGCCGTAATCTCGCCCTTATAACTGGCGGGATTATGGATAGGATAATTTACGCCGTGGTGGCCTAATTTCATCCTGGCGATTTTCGCCCCTAAAGCCGCGGCCAAAACCTGATGGCCGCAAGATATGCCTAATATGGGCAATTTCCCGACTAGGGCCTTTACATTCGCGGCCACTTCCTTGAGGCCAGCGTCTTCTTCCGGGCCGCCGGAAATGATCAGGCCGTCGGCTTTAAGGCGCAGAATCTCCTCGGCCGGGGCATTATAAGGCAGGAGCGTAACGGATAAACCTAAAATCTCCAGCTGCCTTAATATGCTTTGCGTAATCCCCAAATCCAAAATCGCGATTTTTTTCGCCTTGGCCTTAGATAATTGCCTGGGCTTAGTTACCGAAATCTGAGGCAGAGAACTTTCTTTTTTAGTTTTACGGAAAACGCTGATCTTGGACAAAAGTTCCTTGGCCTCAAAACAATGCGTGGAGATAATCCCCAGCATCTGGCCTTTTTGCCTTAAATGCACGGCCAGGGTGCGCGTGTCCACTCCGCTAATCGCCAGTAAATTATGCTTCTTTACGAAGTCATCAAAACTTTCCTTGGCTTGCCAATTAGAATAGATGCGTGACTTCTCTTTAATCGCCAGGCCTGCCAGCCAAACTCGCGGCGATTCATTGAATTTAGGCGCGCAGCCGTAATTCCCGATTAGCGGATAGGTTAGGACCAGGATTTTGCCGCAATTGGCCGGGTCAGTCATCATCTCCTGATAACCTACTACCGCGGTATTGAGGATAACCTCTCCGATTTTTTCACCGCCAAACCCCACTGTCTCTGCAGAGAAACTCTTACCATCTTCCAGCATTAGTGTTGCCTTCATTATAATCCTTTCGTCTTTCGGTTACGGCTACGATGCCCGTTTCGTTAAGAGGTTAGGTATAGCGTTTGAAATGTTGGCCGGTGAACGAGTGAGCCGGTTAACCGGTTAACTGGCAAACCGGTTAACCCGCTAACCTTTTTACGATACGGGTCTCGTTACCGTTGCCTAATAACGTAACCCTGAATTAGATAAAATATCTTTTACTTTATTTATTGCTTCCTCTACTGTCTTTACCTTAATCACTCCCGGCAGATCCCAGGATGCCAGGCTAATTACCGGCTTGCCAAACTGTAGGCAATAAGCAATCTCGGAGAGAGTGCCATACTCCCCAGGCAAAGCAACCACGATGTCGCCTGCCTGCACCACCAAGACATTTCTGGCTAAACCTAGGCCAGTAGGAACGACAATATCCACGAATTCATTAGCATCTTTTTTGTCGTAACTAGGTATAATGCCTATAGTTAGGCCTCCAGCAGCCTTAAAACCAGAGCAAACCGCCTTCATTGTACCACTTAAGCCTCCAGAAACAAGAATATCAACCACTTTAACCAGTTTTTTGCCCAATTCTTGGGCTATTTGCTCCACCCCTGGCGGACACTTATGCCCGCCAATTACGCTTACTATCCTTTTGCGCATATGCTCTTTATAAATGCCCCTGACAGGAGTTGAACCTGTACCACTAGCTCCGGAGGCTAGTGCGCTATCCATTGCGCTACAGGGGCATTTTATTCTAAATTTTTTACACGACTCCGGCCGGCCTCACATCTCGGCCGGCCTGCTAAACGCGGCTCCTTATTCGTCGCCGCAGCAGCCCCGGAGGCTAGTGCCCTATCCATTGGGCCACAGGCGCGTTAAAACAAACTCAATTGCTTTTCGCCTTCCGGGGATTTCTCTTTCCCGCCAAAAACCGAGATTACTCCGTACTCTCCGTCAAAACCGGCCTTTTTCTCTACCTTGCCCTGGCGCATCCGCATTACGCCTTCTGCCAATTTCGGCGCCAGGCCCTTGCGTAATTCTTCCTCTTTAGCCTTCACCAGAATCTCAAACTCTGTGCCGAATTTAGCTATTGCTTGCCGGTAATCCCTTTCCACAGCTACTGAAGCCTTACCTACGCCCTTAGTCTCAGCAATAATTTCATCCAAAGGAATCAGGCTTTTGTATGGTATGGCTACAGAAGGCCGGTAACCTTCTGGCCGGTCGGCTAATTGCTCCACCCGGTTCATCACGCCTACAGTAACCGGCTTGCCGCATTTAGAGCAGCGGCCATTATGCTGCTTGGTCTCTTGCGGAGACCAGCTTATCCCGCAATTCCTGTGGCCGTCAAAGTGATATTTACCCTCTTCAGGGAAAAACTCAATGGTATAAAGGAACTTTTTATTATCTTTTTTCCTTAAGGTATCCCTGATTGCCTGATAATCCAGCTCGCAATTAAAGACATTGGCCTCGCGGCCGATTTTCTGCGGAGAATGGCTGTCGGAATTACTCACCAGGGTGTATTTATCCAGCGCGGAGAGCCGCCAATTCATCGCCGGATCCGACGATAAACCGGTTTCCAGCGCGAAAATCTTGGGGGCCTGGTCTTCAAAGCAATCCTCAATGCGGTTGAAGCCGGACATTGAACCAAAAAGGCTGAACCACGGCGTCCAGATATGGCTGGGTACAATCATACAGTTTTCATCTATATCAAAAATAATCCGGGCTAAATCCTCGGCATCCATTCCTAAAATCGGCCGTCCGTCGCTGGCTAAATTGCCGTAACGCGCCAGGGTCTCGTTTATCTTATCGGTGGTTTTAAAAGAGGGGCTAAGGACCATATTGTGGATGCGATAGCCCCTGCCTTTTTTAGAATAAATACTGCTGATTTCGCTGGTGAGGATAAAATAAACGTCTTTATGCTTAAACAGGCCGTTACCCAGGTCTTCTAAATTGTATTTTAATTCCTCCAGCCACAAATGGTGGGTAAGGTCCCCTGTGCCCATCAGGGTAATGCCTTTTAACTTCGCCCACTCGGCGATATGGGCGACATCCATATCGCGCGAAGTAGCCCGCGAGTATTTAGAGTGAATATGGAAATCAGCGAGAAATTCCATCGCAGAACTGTCCTCCCTGGTAAACAATTTTTCCGCCGCGAATCGTACATTCCACTACGGCTTGAAGCTTTTTGCCTAAGAAGGCTGAATTTTTGGATTTAGAGACAAAACCCTGTTTTTCTACCAGCCATTCCTTATCCGGCGCCACCACAATAATATCAGCGTCGCATCCCGCGCCGAGCGTGCCTTTGTTTATTCCCAAAATCCGCGCCGGATGCAGCGCCATTTT
>VGKK01000020.1 GCA_016867095.1 Candidatus Omnitrophota bacterium
CACGCCCCGGAAATTAATCAGGAGCTGTCAAAATTATCCGGCAAAAAGCTCGTGGTTACTTTTGTGCCGCACCTGTTGCCGGTTAACCGGGGGATTTTGACGACCATATACGTTAGAAAAAGTCACCACGTCACCAAGTCACAAGGTCACCCGTTGATTAGTTTATATAAGAATTTCTATAAGAAAGAGCCGTTTGTCAGGATTAGGGAAGAGGGGGATTTTCCGCAGCTAAAAGACGTGGTGAATACGAATTTCTGCGATATAGCCATAAAGGAAGAGGCAGGGCAGGTAATTATTATCGCGGCCATAGATAATTTATTAAAGGGCGCCTCTGGCCAGGCAGTACAAAATATGAATATTATGTACGGGTTTAGCGAATATACGGCATTATTATGAGCCCCCGTTACAAACTATTTTATAACGGGGTTAAGAGGAGGTTTGTAACGGGGTGAAGCTATATAGGAAAGCGGTTTTACCTCTGTGTTTTCAGGCAAACGCTGTGGCCTGCGGCATTAAGAGATCCGGCAAGCCGGATTTGGCGTTATTTTATTCCGAGGCGCCTGCTAAGGCCGCCTGCCGATTTACCGCGAATAAAATTCAGGCCGCGCCGATTAAGATAAATAAAAGTTATCTTAAAAATAACCGGCAATTTCAGGCCATCATTGCAAACAGCGGCAATGCCAATTGTTTTACCGGCGCCCAGGGCTTGAAAGACGCGGCAGAGACATCTCAAGCCGCGGCCTTAGCTTTAGGCATAGAAAAAGAAGGCGTCCTGGTTGCCTCTACGGGTATTATCGGGAAGAAACTTCCGATACAGAAAATCAAAAAGGCAATCCCGGATTTAGCGGCAGGGTTATCTTGCGGCGGCATAGACAAGGCGAAAAAGGCAATCCGGACCACAGATACCTTTGACAAGGAAATTACCGCAAAGTTTAATATCGGCGCATCTACGGTGACGATTTGCGGCCTGGCTAAGGGCGCGGGGATGATTGCGCCGAAGATGGCTTGCCCCGAGCGTAGGCCATCGACTCTGCTCGGGCCGAGTCCTGAGCTTGTCGAAGGACGTAGTCGAGGGGCGACAATGCTGGCTTTTATTTTTACTGATGCCGAGATTACCCAGAAGGCGCTGGATAAGGCCCTGGATATGGCTGTAGATAATTCCTTTAATTGCATTACCGTAGACGGTTGCATGAGCACAAATGACAGCGTGATGGTTTTGGCCAATGCCGCAGCTATGAATGCCCCGATTGATGCCAACAAGAATTTTGCGTCTTTCAGCAATGCCTTAAAGGCAGTATGCCTGGAATTGGCTAAAATGATTGTTAAAGACGCTGAAGGCGCCACCAAGTTTATTCAAATCAGCGTGGCTGGGGCAAGGGATGTTAGTCAAGCCAGGATCGCGGCTTTAAGCATTGCTAATTCCAATCTCTTTAAGACCGCGATATACGGCCAGAATCCTAATTTCGGCCGGATAGTAGCCGCAATAGGCGCCAGCGCGATAGAGGTAAAGGAAAAAGACATAAAGATTAAGGTTAGTCCTTTGAAGAAAAGCCGGATCAGCGTTGATGTTTCCGTGGGCAGGGGCAAGGCAAGGGCCACGGTTTATACTTCGGATTTGACCCCGGAATATATTAAAATAAACGCGGAGTATAACTAAAATCGTTTACCTGTTGCCCGTTTGCCCGTTGCCGGTTAAAACGGGAGAACGGGATAACAGGATAACGGGATAACAGGATAACGGATATGCAGGAAGCGATTAAAAAAGCGGATGTCTTGATTGAGGCGCTGCCTTATATCAAAAAGTTCCATAAAAAAGTAGTGGTGATAAAATACGGCGGCAGTATCTTAAGCGAAGAAAAAATCAGGAAAGGGGTCCTGGAAGACATCGTCTTTCTGAATTTTATGGGCTTAAGGCCGGTCTTAGTCCATGGCGGCGGCCCTAATATCAGCGAACGCATCCGCCAGGCAGGCAAAAAGAGCGAGTTTTTGGACGGCATGCGCGTAACCGACAAGGAGACCTTGGAGGTAGTGGAAGAGGAGCTAAAGACTTTAAACGAGCTGATTGTCCGGGAGATTACCGAGTTAGGCGCCAAGGCCATTGGCTTAAACGGCAAAGACCACAACATCATTCAGGTAGAGAAGAAAAAGGCAAAAATAGATTTAGGCCTGGTGGGCAATATCGTGGCCGGAGACAACCAGGCTATTTTGGATGAATTAAAGAAGGACAAGATAGCGGTGATTTTACCTATGGGCAGGGGCAAGGATAAAAAAACATACAATGTTAATGCCGATGAGGCGGCGGAGCATATCGCCTCCAGCCTGGCGGCAGAGAAATTAGTTTTGCTGACCAATGTCCTGGGGATTATGCGCAACGCCGAGGATCCGCATTCCTTTATTTCCGCCCTGAACAGCGCGGAGGTAAAGGATTTAATTGAGAATAAAATTATCCAGCAAGGGATGATTCCCAAGGTAAAGGCCTGCATCAGCGCGCTTTCGGCCGGCGTGAAAAAAACGCATATTATTGACGCGCGCATCCCGCATGCCCTGCTTTTGGAAATATTTACGGATAAGGGGATTGGAACGGAGATAGTCCGTTAGCCTGTTAACGGGCAAACAGGCAAACCGGCAAACGACAAATGCAAAGACAGGATATTTTTGATAGCTATAAGAACTATATAATGCCGACTTATACCAAAGTGCCTTTAATATTTGTTAAAGGCAAGGGGAGCCGGCTTTGGGATATCCACAGTAAGGCCTATTTGGATTTTTTCCCCGGCTGGGGAGCGGGCAATCTCGGCCATTGCCATCCCAAGGTGATGTCCGCGGTCAGGGACCAGGTTTCCAAGTTAATATTTATACCCAATAATTATTATCATCCTCCCCAGGCAAAATTGGCCCGGGAATTAATTTACTGGTCGTATCCGGGCAAGGTCTTTTTCTGCAATTCCGGAGCCGAGGCAAATGAAGCGGCGATAAAATTCAGCCGCAAGTTTGGGCAGGGTAGGTACGAGATTATTACTTTTGTAAATTCCTTTCACGGCCGGACTTTGGCGGCCCTGGCAGCTACCGGACAGAAAAAATATCAGCAGGGTTTTGCCCCTCTGCCCGAAGGCTTTAAGAGCGTCAAGTTTAATGACCTGCAGGCAGTAAAGGACGCCATCACGGATAAGACCGTAGCGGTAATGTTGGAATTAATCCAGGGCGAAGGCGGGATTAATGTGGCGGATAAGGATTTTGTTTTGGCTCTGCGAAAGCTCTGCGATGAAAAAAAACTGCTCTTAATTGTAGATGAAGTGCAGACTGCCATCGGCAGGACCGGAAAATTATTTTGTTATCAGCATTATGGTATCACTCCCGATATTATGACTTTGGCCAAGGCATTAGGCGGAGGGTTACCCATCGGCGTGATGATAGTGAAGAAAGAAATCGCCGATACTATGGGCCCGGGCATGCACGCCTCAACTTTCGGCGGCGGGCCGGTGATTTGCAAGGCCGCCCTGGCGGTTTTAGGCGCGGTACAAAAGGAAAAACTGCTGGCTAACGCGCAAAAGATGGGCCAGTATCTTTTTGCCGGGCTTAATGAATTAAAGGCAAAGTATAAAATTATCAAAGAGGTCAGGGGCTTGGGGCTAATGGCAGGCGTGGAATTAGAAATTGAAGGAAAGCCAATTGTGGAAAAGTGCATTGAACAGGGATTGTTGATTAATTGCACGCATGAGAAAGTCTTGCGCCTTATGCCGGCCTTAAATATTACGGCAAACCAAATTGATAAAGCAATAGGTATATTAGGCCGCGTATTAAATAACACGGATGCGCACGGATAAAGCCCGGATAAGCGCGGATAAAATTCGTGTTGATCCGTGACATAAAAATGAAAAAAGACCTGACTTCTATTCAAGACTTAAGCTTAAAAGAAATTAACGATATTTTCAGCCTAACGGCCCAGCTTAAAAAAAATAAAAATAAATTTTCCCAAGTTTTAAGCGGGAAAACCCTGGCCCTGATTTTTCAGAAGCCGTCCTGCCGCACGCGGGTTTCTTTTGAGGTCGGGATGTACCAGTTGGGAGGCAATTCTATTTATTTAAGCCCCGGCGAATTAAATTTAGGCGTCAGGGAGTCTATCGCGGATGTGGCCAAGACGCTCTCGCGCTATATTGACGGAATAGTTTTAAGGACGTTTGAACATCATAATCTGCTGGAAATGGCCAAATACGCCGCTGTGCCGGTGATAAACGGGCTCTCGGATTTTTCCCATCCTTGCCAGGCGTTGGCGGATATTTATACCATTAAGGAAAAGCTGAAGGATTTTAAAGGTAAATTACTGGCTTATGTAGGCGACGGCAATAATGTCTGTAATTCCCTGTTATTTGCCTGCGCCCGGCTGGGCCTTAAAGTGAATGTGGCCACGCCCGAAGGATTCCAGCCGGATGAATCGGCCTTAAAAGCGGCAAAAAATGTGGCCAAAACTTTCTATCGTGCCGAAGAAGCAGTTAAGGATGCGGATGTGATTTACACTGATGTCTGGGCGAGTATGGGCCAGGAAGAGGAAGCAGAAAAGAGAAAAGAGATATTTAAGGAATTTCAGATAAATAGAAATTTAGTCAAATTAGCCGGGAAAAACGCGCTGATTATGCATTGCCTGCCCGCGCATCGGGGAGAAGAAATCACCGATGAGGTTATTGAGAGCAAGAATTCCATTGTCTTTGACCAGGCGGAAAACAGGATGCATGTGCAGAAGGCGATATTAATAAAGTTATTAAAATAGGGGTCACCAAGTCACGAAGTCACCACGTCACCTGCACTGGTGAGATAGCGAGTTAAGATGAAAAAAGTAATTTTGGCGTATTCGGGCGGGTTAGATACCTCTTGTATCGTCAGGTGGCTAAAGGAGCAGGGGTATGAAGTAATTTGTTTTGTCGCGGATTTAGGCCAGGGCTTGGGCCAGGGCGAAGACCTTGCCGCGATAGAATCCAGGGGTTTGGCCGCGGGCGCTGCCAAGGTTTACATTAAAAACCTGCAGGATGAATTTGCCGAGGATTTTATCCTTCCGGCATTAAAGGCCAATGCCATATACGAGGGCAAATACCTGTTGGCTACTGCCTTAGGCAGGCCCTTGATTGCCAAATATCTGGTGCAGATAGCGCATAAGGAAAAGGCCGGCGCCGTGGCCCATGGCTGCACCGGCAAAGGCAATGACCAGGTAAGATTTGAGGTAAGCGTGGGTATTCTGGACCCGGAGTTGGAAATTCTCGCTCCGGTAAGAGAATGGGAATTTAAGTCGCGAGAAGAAGAAATAGAATATGCCCAGCAGTATAATATCCCGATAGATGTCACCAAGAAAAAGCCTTATAGCATTGATAGAAATCTCTGGGGTATCAGCATTGAGGCCGGGGTATTGGAAAACCTGGAGCAGGAGCCGCCGGAAGACGCTTATTTAATCACCAAAAGCCCGACTGGCACCTCTACCTATCCTAAATACATAGAAGTTTATTTTGAAAAGGGCGTGCCAAAAAAAATAGACGGCAAGAGCTATAAGTTGAAAACGCTTATCCAGCATTTAAATGAAATCGGCGGGCTTTTTGGCGTGGGCAGGGCGGATTTAGTGGAGAATAGGCTGGTGGGGATTAAATCCCGGGAGATTTACGAGGCGCCGGCCGCGGCCATACTTTATACCGCGCATAAGGAATTAGAGAGCCTGGTTTTAGACCGGGAGTGCAGCCATTTTAAGGAGGCAGTCGCCCTTAAATACGCGGAGCTGGTTTATTACGGATTATGGAATTCGCCGTTAAAGGCCGCCCTGGATAGTTTTGTGCAGGCAACGCAAAAAAATGTAACCGGCGCGGTAAAATTAAAATTATTTAAAGGCGCCTGCGTGGCGGTATCCAGAAAATCAAGGCATAGTTTATACAAGAAAGAACTGAGCACCTACGGCAAAGAGGATAAATTTAACCAGAAATTAGCCGAAGGCTTTATCAGGATTTGGGGAATGCCCTATAAGCGATAGAAAATTCGGGGACACCAAGTCACAAGGTCACCAGGTCACCAGTTAAGGAGAGAAAATGGCGAAGAAGCTATGGGGCGGGAGATTTAGTAAAAAAACAGATCCGTTAGTCGAAGAATTTACCAAATCCATTGATGTAGATTATAAATTAGCTAAACATGATATCATGGCGTCATTGATACATACAAAAATATTAGCTAAAGCCGGACTCATTTCCTGCCCCGAAGCCAAAATTATATATAACGGCTTGGTGGATATCAAGAAGAAACTTGATAGCGGTAAATTCATTTTTGATAAAAATGCAGAAGATATACATACAGCTATGCAGAATGAATTAGAAAAGAAAATAGGGAATATCGCGCTTAAATTACATACCGCCAGATCAAGAAATGAGCAAGTAGTTTTTGATATTAAGAGGTACTGTATTTTTGAGGGTTCAAATATAGATAAATTAATCGAGGACTTCGTAAGGCAAGTTGAAGGCATGGCTAATAGCAATAAAGATGTTATATTGCCAGGGTATACGCATATGCAACATGCTCAGCCAATCGAGTTTAAATATTATATCCTTGCATATGCGCATATGCTAAAGCGCGACTCATGCAGGTTAAATGATGCTTTAAAGAGATTAACATATCCTTTGGGTTCGGGGGCATTAGCTGGGACATCAATAGTAGGTAAATTATATAATGAAGCTGCGCAGAAAGTATATAAGGGCATGCAGCATCCATTTTTTAAAGTTGTAGAAAATACTATTGATAATAATAGCGATAGAGATTTTGTTATAGAAATTTTGAATACCTTAGCGATTTTAGCGATGCATCTTTCCAGAATGGCAGAAGATTTTATTATTTGGTCAACCCAGGAATTTGGGTTTATTGAGATCGACGATGCTTTTTGCACCGGCAGTTCCCTTATGCCCCAAAAAAAGAATCCCGATGTGCTAGAGCTAATTAGAGGCTATACCGGAGAGATATACGGAAATTTAGTTTCAGTATTAACAATGATGAAAGGATTACCTTTAACCTATAACAGGGATATGCAATTAGATAAAAAGCCGCTATTTAGTTCTGTGAAGATTATTAAAGATGAGTTGATAATTTTAACCAAGCTAATAAAAAGCGTAAAAATTAATAAATTAAATATAGAAAAGCAGCTTAACGATGAATCTTTGTATGCCACAGATTTAGCCTTTTATTTAGCTACCAAGAAGGTTCCTTTTAGAGAAGCACATGAAATTGTGGGCAGAATGATTAAAGATTCGCTAACTTTGAATATAAAAATAAAGGATATGAATGATAGAGAATTAAAAACCTATTCGCACTTTATTAATAAACAAGTTATAAGAAATATATTTAATCCAAAAGTATCGGTTAACTCTAAAAAATCATTTTCAAAAAGAAATCTACCCATCAAGATAGAGGTTTGCCAAGAATAAATCAAATATATGGATTTCCATGCGGTTTTGGAGTTGATACTTAAAGATTTTCAGCGGGGCAATATTCGCTATGGACTGATAGGCGGATTTGCTTTAGGTGCGTTGGGAGTGTCGCGCGCTACCATTGATTTAGATTTTCTTATCAATAAGGAAGATTTGGGTAAAGTAGATGCGATTATGAAATCCCACGCTTATGAATGTGTTTATAAGAGTGAAAACGTATCGCAATATGTTTCTGCCTTAAAAATCTTCGGCGAGATTGACTTTCTGCATGCGTTTAGAAAAATATCCCTTGGGATGTTAGAGCGCGCGCAAGAGAAAGATATCTTTGAGGGCAGATTTAAAATTAGGGTATTAATACCCGAAGATATCATCGGCTTAAAAATTCAATCATTAGCAAATAATCCCGCCAGGATACAGCGGGAATATTTGGATATTGAAGCTTTAATGGGACATTTTGGGGAAAATCTAAATTGGGGATTAATTGAAGAATATTTTTCTTTATTCCAGCTAAAAGAAAAATTTATAGAGTTAAAAGCCAAATACTATCATGCTAAGTAAAGATGAAAAAAAAGAGCTAAAAGAGCTGGCAAGTTCCTCTAAGTTAAGGAATGATATGCAGGCTATGCTAAAGATGAGGCATAATCCTTTTATGATAGATGGTAAGGTAGATTTAGATAAGTTTTTAGAATTTTTAAACGAATATAATTACTTTATTAACCATAATCCCAAAATATTTAGCAAGATTATAGATAACGATATGCGTTTATAGGGACGTTTCTCAGGCTAATTACGGAAGTGTCCCGGGCAGGAAAATATGCACGAGTTTAAATATAAAAACAACCATTTATATTGCGAGGGGCTAAAGGTAGAAGACCTGGTCAGGCGCTTTGATACGCCGCTTTATATCTATAGCTACCATACGCTCATCGGCCATTATATGAAATTAAAAACCGCCTTTAGCCGGATCGCGCCTTTGGTCTGTTATTCGGTAAAGGCAAATTCTAACTTGGCGATTCTTAAGGCCCTGGTGGATAAAGGGGCGGGTTTAGATATTGTTTCAAGAGGGGAGCTGGCCCGCGCCGTTAAAGTAGGCTGCCCGCCGGAAAAAATTGTCTATGCCTCGGTAGGCAAAACCAGCCAGGAGATAGAGGAGGCGGTAAAATCAGGGATCCTTTTCTTTAATGTTGAGTCTTTGCCGGAGCTGGAGAATATTAATCGTATCGCCGGCCAGGCGCATAAAATCGCCCGCGTGGCCCTGCGCATCAACCCTGATGTAGAGCCCCGGACGCATAAGTTTATTACTACCGGTAAAATTACCAATAAATTCGGCATAGATTTTGAAACCGCATCCGGCATTTTGCTGTTTCGCCAGAGGTTCGCGCATTTAAAAATCTGCGGGCTGCATATCCATATCGGTTCCCAGATTACCGATAGCGCGCCCTTTGTTGCGGCAATCACCAAAGTAGCCAGGTTCGCCAGGCAGCTGGAAAAAGACGGCGTTAGCCTGGAATATTTGAATATCGGCGGAGGCCTGGGGATTGTCTATAATCAGGAAACGCCCCAGACCGCCAAAAAATTTGCCGCCAGGGCCCTGCCGCTATTAAAAAAAACCGGGCTCAAAATAATTATGGAGCCGGGCAGGTTTATTGCCGGCAATGCCGGAATTTTGGTCACCAAGGTTTTATACGTCAAATCTACGCCCAAAAAGAAATTTGTCATTGTGGACGCGGGGATGAATGATCTAATCCGGCCCGCCCTTTACGGCGCCTATCATCAGATTTTATCTATACGCTGTACGCTAAACGCTATACGCTCTCCAGAAAAAGTTGACATCGTCGGCCCTATCTGCGAGAGCGCGGATTTCCTGGCCAAAGATAGGCGTATGCCTAAAGTTAAAGCAGGCGAGTATCTGGCGGTGATGGGCGCAGGCGCTTACGGCTCCAGCATGTCCAGTAATTACAATTCCCGGCCCAGGGCCGAAGAGGTTATGGTGGTTAAAGATAAAGTCTTTGCCGTCAGAAAAAGGGAAAATCACAGCGATTTAATGCGGAACGAATTAATTCCGTCGTTTTTGTTAGGGCTATAAAATGAAGAATATTAATTTTACGAAAATGGTGGCCTCGGGAAATGATTTTGTGCTAATTGACGGACGTCACCACGTCACCACGTCACCACGTCACCATAATTTGGCAAAAAAGATTTGCGACCGGAAATTTGGCGTAGGGGCGGACGGGTTACTGGTTTTGGAAAAATCTAGGGCCGCGGATATTAAAATGCGCGTCTTTAATGCGGACGGATCTGAGGCCCAAATGTGCGGCAATGGGGCCAGGTGCGTAGCGCTGTATTTAAGTCGCAAGTCGCAAGTCACAAGTCACAAGTTTAAAATTGAAACTGGGGCGGGGATTATTCAGGCAGAGGTAAGCGGGGATAATATCAGGATAAAATTAACTGACCCCAGGGACATAAGGTTAGATATACCGATAAAGATCAATAACCGGCGGTTAAAAGTAAATTTTATCAATACCGGAGTGCCGCACACAGTTGTTTTTGCCGCGGGCCTGGATAAGATTGACATAGTTAATCTGGGCAGGCAGATCCGCCGGCATCAGAGATTTAAACCTGCCGGCACAAACGCGGACTTTGTAGAAGTAATCAGCGATGATACCATAAAAATCAGGACTTACGAAAGAGGAGTGGAAGACGAAACCCTGGCTTGCGGCACGGGAAGCGTGGCTTCCGCATTGCTATACGCTATACGCTATACGCTATCCGCTAATTCTATTATTAAGGTGCATACCCAAAGCGGCGAGATATTAAAGGTTTATTTCACTAAGATAGCGAATAATTTTAGAGATGTTTGGCTTCAGGGCCGGGCCAAAATCGTTTTTAAAGGAGAATTTTTGCCATAAATAAGCTATAGTATGAAAGTCTATTCACAGCACGAAATAACCAATAACCAATTTCCAAGCAACAAACAAATCTCAATGACCAATAACCAATCATCAAACAAAACGTTCCCTAAATCTATTGTTTGGTTATTGGGATTTGGTTATTGGTCATTATTTGGTTATTGTTTCTTGGTGTTTGGTTATTCCGCTATTTAACAACACATATTATACGAGGAGGATAAGACATGCTTATCTGGCTGGTTGTGGCAGTTTTAGTATTGTTAGGGCTATGGGTGATTGCGGCGTATAATGGATTAATATCTTTAAAGAACCAGGCCCTTAACGGCTGGAAGCAGATAGATGTGCAGCTAAAAAGGCGGCATGACCTGATTCCGAACCTGGTGGAGACCGTAAAAGGCGTGATGAAGTTTGAACAGACAACTTTAACTCAGGTAATTGAGGCGCGCAACAAGGCCATCTCCGCGCAAAGCATCGCGGATAAGGCCGCGCAGGAAAATGTCCTCACCGGCGCCTTGCGGCAATTATTCGCGCTGGTAGAGAATTACCCGAACTTAAAATCAAACGAGAATGTATCCAAGCTTCAGGAAGAGCTGGTTTCCACGGAAAACCGCATTGGCTTTGCGCGCCAGTTTTATAATGACATCGCCACAAAATTCAACATTACGCAGCAGACATTCCCCGTGAATATGATTGCCACAATGTTGGGTTTTAAGCCCGCGGATTTATTTGAAGTTACTGACGCGGCGGAAAAAGAGGCTCCTAAGGTAGACTTGAACCTGAAATAATGAATATATATGAACAGATTACCGGTAATAATCGCGCGACCCGGATTATCGTAAGCGTATTTATTTTATTTTTTTTATTTATCGGCTTTGGTTTTGATTATTATTACGGGGTGGGCTTACGCGCCCCAATTTTTACCGTCATCGCTCTTTTATTCGGCCTGGTTTCCAGCTATGCCGGCTGGCGCTATGGAGATAAGCTCATTCTTTCCTCCACACATGCCAGGGAATTAGACTTAAACGACCCTAAACAAAAGCAATGGCAGAATGTGGTGGAAGAGATGAGTATTGCCTCCAATATGGCTTTGCCCAAGACCTATATTATTGATGATCCGGACCCCAATGCCTTTGCCACCGGCAGAAGCCCGGAAATTTCTTCTATAGTCGTCACCCGGGGTTTATTGGAGGTTTTAAACCGCGATGAACAGCAGGCGGTAGCCGCGCACGAGATGAGCCATATCAGGAATTTTGATATCAGGATTATGCTGATGATCGCGGTTTTAGTCGGCTCAATAGCCTTGATTTCAGATTGGGCCAGGCGCGGACTTTTCCGCGGAGAAAGGCGCAGCAGCCGCAGGGACAGCGGGAGCGGCGCAGCGGTTTTAATTATTCTGGCAATATGGCTGGCGACGGTAATATTGGCGCCGTTATTGTCCCAGATTATGGCGATGTTTGTTTCGCGCCGGCGCGAATATCTCGCTGACGCCTCGGGCGCAGAGCTTACCCGCAATCCCCTGGCATTAGCCAGCGCTTTAGAAAAAATAGATTCCCGGGCCGAGCCCACGCGTTCTATTAATCAAGGGAGCGCGCACCTGTGTATCTGCGACCCGAAAGGCCGGCCGATAGGCGTAAGAGAAGGACGGTTAGCGGATTTATTTGCCACGCATCCGCCGATTAACAGGCGTATAGAGGCATTAAAGCAGATGGCCTACGTTGCCTAAGAAAATACGGAGGAAGAAAATGTTTAGAGGTTCAATTGTTGCCATTGTGACGCCATTTCATCATGGTAAAATTGACGAGAAAAAATTAAGGGATTTAATTGAATTTCAGATTAAAAACGGCGCTTCCGGCATTGTGCCCTGCGGCACAACCGGCGAATCCGCGACTTTATCCTTTCAGGAGCACGACCGCGTGATTGAGATTACTATTGAACAGGCCAAAAAAAGAGTGCCGGTAATCGCCGGAACCGGTTCCAACTCCACCGAAGAGGCGATTATGCTCACCCGGCACGCCGCCAAAGCCGGCTCAGACGCGTCTTTGCAGGTTTCGCCTTATTATAACCGGCCGACGCAAAAAGGCCTGTATGAGCATTTTAAGGTGATTGCAAATTCAGTGGATATCCCGATTATCCTTTATAACATTGCCTCGCGCACCGGAGTAAATATTGAACCCGAGACCATCGCGAAATTAGCGCAGGATTGTAAAAACATTGTGGGCGTAAAAGAAGCCTCCGGCAGCCTTGACCAGATGTCGCGCATAAAACAGCTGTGCCCAGAGAATTTTGACTTAATTTCCGGAGACGACAGCCTGACCTTACCTGTATTATCTATCGGCGGCACAGGCATCATCTCGGTGGTAGCCAATATCGCGCCGAAAGATGTCTCGGACCTGGTGGCTGAATTTGAAAAAGGCAATATCAAAAAAGCCCAAAGCCTGCATTATAAATTACTCCCTTTAATTAAAGCGGTATTTCTGGAGACTAACCCCATACCGATAAAGACCGCGATGGGGTTATTAGGGATGTGCGAGCCGGACTTAAGGTTGCCGATGTCGGCGATGCTGCCTGAGAATTTGGAGAAACTCAAAAAAGCGTTAAAAGAATACGGGTTATTATAAGTCACCACGACACCAGGTCACCACGTCACCCGTAAAATCTTTTACTGGTGACTTTGTGACCTTGTGACTTGGTGACAGAATGATGGGAGTTTTTTATGATTATTAAATTAGGCATAGCCGGTGTTTGCGGCAGGATGGGCAGGCGAATATTGGAATTAGCCTGCGGCGATAAGGATTTTGAAGTTACCCTGGCATTAGAAAGAAAGGGTATCCCGCAAATCGGGAAAGAACTGGGCAAGCTCAAAATATCTTCCAGCCCGGATGGAATGTTTCTTATTGACGTATTTGTGGACTTTACCACTGCCGAGGCAGCAGAGGCCAACCTGGATTATGTGGCCAGGTATAAAAAGGCGCTGGTATTGGGCACTACCGGTTTGAATGATAGCCAGTTAAATAAGTTAGAAGAAGTTTCTAAAATTGTCCCGGTAGTATTTTCCCCGAATATGGCGGTGGGGGTAAATGTTTTATTTACGCTGTTGCCCGAGTTGGCTAAAAGATTAGGGCCGGATTATAGCGTAGAAATTATTGAGGCGCACCATAAGGCCAAAAAAGACGCCCCTTCGGGCACGGCAAAAAAATTCGGACAGATTTTAGCCGATACCACAAAAAAAGAAATACCCATCCACGCTGTCCGTTTAGGCGATATCGTGGGTGACCACACGATTATCTTTTGCGGTAATTCCGAGCGTATAGAGATAAAACATCAGGCGCATTCGCGGGATTTATTCGCCTTGGGCGCCTTAAAGGCCGCCAAGTGGGTAATAGGTAAGCCGCCGGGGTTGTATTCTATGCAAGATGTTTTGAAATGAAGCTCCTCGGGCTAAGCCCGCGGTTTCTTGGAGCGAAATACTGAGCGGCCATTATTCATCCTTGCCCTGAAGGGCAAGGTTTTCTGGCCGCGAATGTATAAATTAGAAATAAGAAGAATTACAATATACAAATTACAAACCACAAACAAATTCCAATATCCAATGACCAAAACCACAAACCTTATCAATAGGAAGTATTGTTTTGGTAATTGTAATTTTGGTATTGTATATTGTTTGTAATTTGGTGTTTGGAATTTGTAATTTAATTACTAAGACTATCGCAGAAAATCTGCGATAATGTCACAAATAGGTATTTAGGAGTTGTGTTGAGGGCTTCTCTCGGTTAAAATGGCCACAGAGAGGAGAAAGCTATGGGAGATGAACAAACGGTTGTAGCGGCAG
>VGKK01000021.1 GCA_016867095.1 Candidatus Omnitrophota bacterium
TTTTTCTTGAGGCGGCGGCCAGGATAATACCGGCCAGCCCCCCTATTTCAAACCCCCCTACTTTGGCTAAAATATCTATGGCGTCATCAGGCTGCGGCTTATTAATTTCCAAAGCCCTTTTTATCACCGTAATCTTATTTTTTAAGGCCGCGTCAGTAATTCCTGTCCCTTTGCCGGTAATCTCTTCCACCGGCTTCTTGGTAAAGACCGCGGTTATCGCGCTGGAGGCAGTGGTATTAGCGATTCCCATTTCGCCTGTGCCAATGATGTCTATACCGTTTTTATATTCGCTTTCAAATATTTCCATCCCGGTTTCTATCGCCCTTATTGCCTCTTCTCTGCTCATTGCCGGGCCAGCAGCCATATTTTTCGTGCCATAACCGATTTTCTTATCTCTAAAACTTGTGACTTGTGACTTGTTACTTGTGACCTTTTGTGCTACTCCCATATCCACCACTATCACTCTGGCGTTGATATGCCTGGCCAGGACATTTATCCCTGCCCCGCCGTTTAAAAAATTATAAACCATCTGCGCGGTAACTTCTTGAGGATAGGCGCTTACTTTTTCTTTTGCTACGCCGTGGTCAGCTGCCAGAGTAAAGATAACCTTATTTTTAAGGTCGGGATTTTCCTTGCCGGTGATGCCTACAATGAGTTTAGCCAGTTCTTCTAATCTGCCCAGGCTCCCTAACGGCTTGGTAAGATTATCCAGCCGTTGCTGGGCCTTTTCCATCGACTTGTCATCAATTGGGGTTATTTTCTGAATAGTTTGCTTTATCCTATCCATCTTTATTTTAATTTTAAAGCTAATCCACTTACCATAAAAAAAGCCTTATCCGCCTCTTTTGCCACAATTTGGTTTACCCTGCCGGCGATATCCCGAAAGTCCCTGGTCAGTTTATGCTGCGGGACAATGCCTAATCCCACTTCATTTGAGACAATAATTGAGTGGCCCTTGATTTTTTTCAGCAGGATGAGCGTCTTTTTGATTTCATCTGCTATATTTTTTTCTTTTAATCCTTCCAAGAAGAGGTTGGATACCAGGAGCGTTAAGCAGTCTATGATAATAAGATTAAATTCAGGGCCGATTCTTTTTAAGGCCGCCGGTATATCCCGGAGCTCCTCAAAGGTCTGCCAGTTTTCCGGCCTTGATTTTTGATGCAGGCGGATGCGCTTTTTCATTTCGGAATCTCCGGGCGCGCAAGTAGCGATAAAAGCCACTTTTTTGTATTTTTTAGCCAACGAAAGCGCGTAAGAACTCTTTCCGCTGCGGCCGCCGCCAATAATAAAGGTAATTTTACCCATTTGCCGTGCCGCCTTCTAAATGCGCTGTATCGTTAAAGGCTAAAATCCTTGGTTTGTTATTTTTATATTCTAAAATATTCACACTCGCGGGAGAAGGTATCTGTTCCCAAAATTTTTTTGTTTTGAGAATCTGGTTCATAAAAATACTGATGACGCCGCCATGGCAGACCACCGCTACCCTTTTATCAGGATTATTTGATATAATTTTTTTAAAAGCCTTTGCTGTTCTTTTTTTAAGATAACTCAGGCTTTCGCCTCCGGGTATAGTTACGCTAAAGGGATTTTTAAGCCATCTCCGGTAGATTTCAGGGTTTTTGCGCATAATCTGCGCGTAAGTGAGCCCTTCAAAGCTCCCAAAACTTATCTCTCTTAAAGCCGGCACTTCTTCAATATCCCTGCCCTTAAAAATAATCCGGGCGGTTTCTCTGGCGCGCCTTCTGTCGCTGGCGTAGATTTTATCAATTTTTTCTTTTCTTAACCTCTTCGCCAGAAACATCGCCTGCCTTTTTCCTTTATCGCTTAATTTAATATCCGCCATCCCGCAATACCTGCGTTTTAAATTCCACTCTGTCGCGCCGTGCCTGATTAAAATTAATTTCGTGGACATAGGGTATCCGCCGGAACCAGGACCACATAAGGCTTGCCGGAGACGGGGTTTTTATTGACCACCACCGCCGTCTTATATACACTTTCTATATTTTGGTAAGTCAATACTTCTTCGGGGCAGCCTTGTTTAAAAATTTTACCCTCATTAACCAGGATTACGCGGTTGCAGTATTCACCGGCCAGATTTAAGTCATGCAGGACTGTGACTATGGTTAGGTTGCTCTGGCGGTTTAATTTCCTCAACAGGTCCAATACCTGTATCTGATGGCCGATATCTAAATGAGAGGTTGGCTCATCCAGCAGCAGTAAAATCGGCTCCTGTGTTAAGGCCTTGGCAATAGCTACCCGCTGGCGCTCGCCGGAGCTGAGTTCGTCTATCCTTTTTTCTTTTAAATTGAGCGCGTCAGTCACCTTCAGGGCGTTTTCCGCGATGTCAAAATCCCTTTCCGTCTCAAATTGCAGCCTTTTTAGATGGGGAATCCTGCCCATCAGCGCGACCTCAAAAACAGTAAACGCGAAGTTAATTGTAGCATCCTGGCTGACAAAGGCTGTTTTCCGGCAGAATTCCTTTAAGCGCATAGAGGCGATGTCTTGCCCGAGGAGCAGGATATTTCCCTTTTGCGGCGCCATGACCCGGCTCATTAGCCGCAAGAGGGTAGTTTTTCCCGAGCCGTTTGGCCCGCAAATACCCAGAAAATCCCCCCTTTTTATTTCTAAAGAAATATCTTTTATGATGGTATTATTATGGTAACCGCCGCTTAAAGCCGTTATCGCCAATAAATTTTCCATTATCTACTCTGCCCTCTTTTTAATAAGAAGATAAACGCCGGCACCCCCAGTATGGCGGTAATTACGCCAATGGGAATTTCTATCGGAGCAAAAATCACCCGCGAGAGGATATCGCAAAATATCATAAAGATGGCCGCGCCGAGGGCCGCGGCCGGGACCAGGATCTTATGGTTTGGCCCGACAACCAGGCGCGCCATATGCGGTATCATCAGGCCCACGAAGCCGATGATGCCGCAGATAGAGACAATGCCCGCGGTAATCAAGGCAGTTACTAAAATCAGGATTTTTTTTACGCTTTCAATGTCTATACCTAAATGGATAGCCTCTTCTTCTCCGATGCTGATAGCGTTTAAATCCTGGCTGAATATATAAATTATAGCGCTGCCGCAGATAACAATGGCAGAAACTACTGAAAGCAGTTTAACGTCATATACCTGTAAATTTCCCCATAACCACCAGGTGATGCCATGGAGAGTTTCGTTATTTGATGTTGAGATTAAAAATATAATGACGGCGGAGAGCGCTACGGAGACCATTACCCCGGAGAGCACCAGCGATTGCTCGCTGACCTTATTATTCTGCCGGGCCAGGTTATAAACTAAGATGGTGGCTAAGAGCGCGCCGATAAAAGCGATAAAAGGAAGGTATATCGTGGAGATGCCGGTGATGATGGCGATGACGGCAAATAGCCCCGCGCCGCTGGAGCTTCCCAAAAGATACGGCTCGGCAAGGGGGTTACGCAGGATTGCCTGTAGCGCTATGCCGCAGACTGCCAGGCCCGCGCCCGCCACGCCCGCGGTCAGGATACGCATGAGCCTTAAATAAAAAATAGGCAGGTTTTCTTTAAAGAGCAATTGCGCAAAGGCAATACCAACCGCGCCATTTAAGAGCCCGGCAATTATTGCGGCGAGCAATATAGCGCAGAGCATTATTATTTTTGGCCCTTTCTTCATCTTAATGATATAACCTTTTATAGATTTCTTGCAGGCCTTCAGCTACGCGCGGCCCGGGCCGCAGCAATAAGTCAGGGTTAATACCGTTATATAGCCGGTTATTTCGCACCGCAGAAATCCCCTCCCAGCCAAAACGTTTCTCCATCAATTTTGCCGGCGCCTGTTTATCCATATAGGTAATAATGATAATATCAGGGTTGGCCTTAATTACTTCTTCCTGGCTGAAGATGGTATATGGCCGGCGGCTATTATGCGCGATATTAATTCCGCCTGCAAGGCTAATTAACTCGTCAATAAAGGAATTTTTTCCGGCGGTAGTCAGCGGCGAATGCCAAATTTCAACAAATACCTTCGGCCTTTTAGTATAAGGAATTAAGCAGGCCTCGGAGCTAATTTTTCTAATTTGGTTCTCTATATTTTTTATTAAATCTTGCGCTTCTTTCCGGCGGTGAGTGATTTTACCGACCTGGCGGATAGTATCCAGCAGCTCAGCGATATTTTTAGGGTCAGCGATATAAACATTCAGCTTCAGGCGCCTTAATTCCCCGATTACCGCGGCCTGTTCTAGGCCGGTGCCGAAAATATAATCCGGCTTTAAGGAGAGGATTTTTTCCACATTGGGCTGGCTAAAACTTCCTATTGACTCTTTATTTTTTGCCTGGACAGGGTAATTGCAATAAGAGCTTACCCCCACGATTTCTTTATCTAATCCTAAGGCAAATAAGATTTCCGTAGTTGAGGGAGCCAGAGAAATATACCTGGGAGTTGTTTGCGCCAGGCCAGGCGCGGCGATAGCTAAAAATACCAAAACGATAAATATTTTCTTCATATAAACAAAAACCCCCGCGTTTTGTTTTGCGCAGCAAAACAGCGGGGGGTTGCGCCCTTATTTTATTCTTTGGCCCTTCCGCGAGGTCTGTTATATAGGCAAGGTTTTCTGACTTAGAGATTACTCTACTCTTCCGCGCCTTCCCAGCCCTTAGTTATCGGGATAGTGGCGAACCTGCGGAATTTCGTCTCTCATCACAGCAGCGGGACTGTGTCTGTTTTACACAGACTTCCCTTAAATCCTATATTAATGATTAATTATTACTACTTATATCCTAACTTGTCAAGTTTTATTTTTTATTTTTTAAAGGTTTTATTTTTTAAAATTCAATTCCCCGCCTTGCCGCCAGGCCCCTTTTGAAATAATGTTTCAATTCTTTTACGTCGCTGGCTAAATCAGCGGCTTTTAAGATTTGCGCGGGCGCGTCGCGGCCGGTAAGAATTAATTCTGTTTTTCGGGGAGTTTTTTTGATGACCCCCATTACATCTTTAAGCTGTAGCAGCCCCAGCTGCAGGGCGACGTTAATTTCATCCAGTATTATCAGGTCGTATTTTTTCCCCGCGATGGCTTTTTTTATTTTTGCCAGGCCCATGTTTGCCAATTTAATATCCTTATTGGCGGGGCAGTTCTTGATAAAAGAAGCGGCGCCAAATTGTTCGCACTTTATGTTTTTAAATTTGCTTAAGGCGCGCAGTTCGCTGCAAAAGCGCCCTTTTACAAATTGGCAGATATATATCCTTAAACCCGCGCCGGCTGCCCGTAAGGCCAATCCCAAAGCCGCGGTAGTTTTCCCCTTGCCGTTACCTGTATATACCTGTATCAATGTATGGCCGCCTTCCAGCTCATCATGCCTAAGGCAGAGAGTCCTGCGACAATCAATCCCGCGGTGAATACCCCGGCAAGAATAGCGATGAACGCGTAGCGGAATTTAATTTTAAACAAAGACGCCGCGATGACCCCGCTCCAGGCGCCGGTCATAGGCAGCGGAATACCGACAAATATAGCCAGGCCCAGAGCCTCATATTTCTGTATGCTGTCGGCATTCTTCTTCGTGCGTTCAAATACCCAGTCAAAAAAGCGCGCCCAGATTTTAAATTTCCTTAACCGGTTAGATACGGGTTCAAAAAGAAATAGCGCGGGCGCGATAAAAATACTATTGCCTAATATCGCCAGCCAGAACGCCTTAGCCAGGGGCATTCCATAATACAGCCCCAGCGGTATCGCCCCCCTTAATTCCGCGATAGGCAGCGTCCCCATAATGATTACGATATATTCCCGGGGTAAATCTTTCAGCCAGTTAATTACTATATTAATCATCTTTTTTTAGGGGGCGTATCTTTGCGCTATTTGGGGCAGCCGTATTTGCCGATTAAGGGGACAAACACGCAGCCGCAAACCGGAGTGAGCTTAAGCTCGCCATTTTTCTTTTCTACCAGGGTTAGGATTTGGCTAAAGCTTTCGCCGAGGGGCAAAATCATTTTCCCGCCCTCTCTTAGCTGCTCGGTTAAAGGCAGAGGAATTCTCGGGCTGGCCGCGGTAATAATAATTCTGTCAAAGGGCGCCTCTTCCTGCCAACCCAGGGTGCCATCGCTTATTTTTATTTTAACATTAGTGTAACCCAGCTCGTCAAAGATAGTTTGCGCTTTTTTAGCCAGGGTTTCTACTCTTTCTATAGTATAGACCTCTTTAGCTAACTCCGCCAGGATTGCCGTTTGATAGCCCGAACCCGTGCCTATCTCCAGGATTTTCTCGCTGCCGCCAAGCCCCAGGTACTCGGTCATTAAAGCGACAATATAAGGTTGAGATATGGTTTGCCATTCGCCGATAGGCAGGGGAAAATCCGCGTAGGCATTTATCTTCAGTTCTTCCGGCACGAACCTGTGCCGCTCTATTTTAGAAAATGCCTCCAGCACCCTTTGGTCTTTTATCTGGCGCAGGATAAGCTGCTCCTCTACCATTTTTTTTCTTAAAGCCGCATAGTCCATAATTCTTTAGTGATAAATTTGATGAACCTTAAAGTATCTATAAAGGGGTTAATTTGGCTTTTTTCGCCCATATATATTGTCTTGATGGGCACGGATTCAATTTTAAATCCCAAATTAGAGCTTTTGATTAGAATCTCCGATTCAGTCTGGTATTTGGTGGTTTTCAGTTTTATTTTTTCCAGCGCCTCTTTTTTAATCAGCCGGAAGCCGCATTGCGTATCGGGGATTCTTTGCCTGCTGATTTTAGAAATCAGCCAGGACATTAATTTATTAGTGATCAGGCGGTTATAAGGCATGCTTTTGGGCTTGGACATCCGGTTGCCGATAAAAATTCCGCTGTTTGAATAAGTGGCCAGGCGGATAAAATAGGCTATGTCGGAGACTTCGTGCTGGCCGTCCCCGTCCATCGTAATGACCGCGTCAAAATCTCTATTCAGGGCGTAATCAAAGCCTTTGATTAAGGAAGCGCCTTTACCCTGATTGCGTTCGTTTTTTATGACTGTGGCGCCGTTATCCCGGGCAATCTGGTGCGTATTATCCTGGGAGCCGTCATCAATGACCACTACCTCTAGGTCATGGCTGCGGATTTGCCTGACTAAATCGCCGATTGCCCTGGCTTCGTTATACGTAGGTATTATGACGCAGGTTTTCATTTTGCCCAGAACTTTCTATACATATACCATTGGTCGGGATATTTACGGATATAATCTTCAATAATGGTTTTATAACGCGTAATCATGCCTGTCAAGCCATTATTTTTATCTTCAGCGGAAAATTCCAACGGCTTTTCAAATCTTAAAGTAAAACTGTCATCGGTATTCCTGACCATAAATCCCGGCACGATTAGCGCGCCGGTCTTCGCGGCAAAGGCGGCCGGGCCTTCAGGCAGGGACGTGGGTTTGCCGAAGAAGTCTAAAATTACGCCTTTTTCAGTAAAGTCCCGGTCTCCAACTAAAGCCACAATCTTATTTTCTTTTAACAGGTTCAGGCATTGCCTGACTGCCTTACCGAGGGGGATAACTTTCAGGCCTTTACTTTGCCTTTGAAAATTAAAAAAATCATCCACTTCTTTATCCTTATGCGCCAGGGCAACCGCCCAGATAGGATATCCCAGGAGCGCGGTTACCACTCCGCCTAATTCCCAGTTTCCCAGGTGGGCACTCAGGATAATTACGCCGTTACCTTTAGCTAAGGCCTCATCCACATAGCGGGCATTTTCTATGTGGACATTATTTTTTATATACTCCTTATCCAGTTTAGAAAAACGGAAGAAATCCACCAGGTACTTGGCAAAATTCCTGGACATCCTGATGCGCAGGCGGCGGAGCTCTCTATTTGATTTCTCGGGAAAGATCACTCTTAAATTTTCTTTTACTGCCCGGCGGTCTTTATAGGCAAATAGATAATGTAAATCAGAAAAAAATATCGCTATTTTATAGGCTAATTTTAAGGGTATGGATAAGGCCACGAATTGTCCAATCCTATATAGTATATAATTAACCATTAAATATCAAGACCCGGTCTTGGCAAGCGTGGCAAGACCGGGTCTTGGTTCTAATAAGAGTTTCGCGATATCAAAGCTGGCATTAGGCTTGGCGATACGGCCGCAAGTTTCGCGCAGGCGATTTAATTTTGCGGGTTGAGCCAGCAGTTCTTCAATGGTTAGGTTTATATCTCCGGGTTTATCTACTTTTATCGCCGCTTCCTTTTCGGTAAGATAGCGGGTATTATTTGCCTCTTGGCCGGGTATGGGCCGCACGATAATCATCGGCAGCCTTTTTGTTAGGGCCTCCGCGCTGGTAATGCCTCCGGGCTTGGTAATAATAGCGTCTGATACGCTCATCAGTTCCTCAATATTGTCCGCGTAACCGAAAAGCCGGATAGTTTTTTTACATTCCTTATTTTTTTTCTTTAAGGAATTAAAGAGTTTTTTGTTTGTCCCGGTTACTATTATCTCCTGCAGGTCCAGGTTTATCTTTTCAAGCGAACCGACGATGCTTTTTATCGGCCCCAGGCCCTGGCCTCCGCCCATAATCAATATGGTGGGAACGTTTGCCTTTAAGCCAAGGCTTTGTATAATTTCCTCCCTTTTTAAAGGTTTATTAAATTTAGGGTCAAATGGGATACCCAGGCTTTGTATCTTATCAGCCGCGACGCCCTTCTTTACCAGGCGCAGGCTTACTTCTTCGGAAGGAGTAATATAATAATTTACCGTGTCATAAATCCAATAAGAATGCGGGATATAATCGGTAAGCACGGCGACCAGGGGCAGGGATGAGCTATAAGTCTTTTTATAATCCGCCACCATTCCGCAAGGGAATGCCTGGGTGCAGACTACGGCATCCGGTTTAAAGCCGTCAAAAAGCTCCTTTAGCTTGGGGGAGTTATATTTATGGACAGTTTCTTTTATATTCTTTATTTTTTTTACCACCTTCGGGTTATCATAAAGATAATCCCAGAGCTGCGGCGTTCTCTTGATTACGCCCATATAAAGGCGGTTAATGATTTTTTCCGAGATAGGATTGGTGTAGCTGAAGGCGTTAATGTTCAGGGTCTCTGTATGGGGTTCCAGTATCTTAAGCGCCTTTTCAATGGCAATGGTAGCGCTGTGGTGACCCGACACTTCGGAGATGTACATCAGTATTACGCGCTTCGAGGGCATAGCGGTTAAATCTTGCCTTCCTGATACAGCTCAACAAAGGCGGAGACAACTTCGGGGTCTAATTGCTGGCCGCTGGTCCGCTTAATCTCTTCAATTGCCTTTTCTTTAGACAATCCCTGGCGGTAGGGCCTGGTGGTGGTCATGGCATCAAAGGTATCGGCTACGGAAATAATGGCGGCGATTAAGGGTATCTGTTTGCCTTTTAAGCCTTCGGGGTATCCTGAACCGTCGTATTTTTCATGGTGGTATTTTACGCCCAGTATCGCCTCTTCCAGTTCTTTTATCGGCTCCAGGATGGCCACGCCGATACTCGGGTGCTCCCTGATGCGCTTAAGCTCTTGTTCATCCAGGGAGCTGTTTTTATTTAATATGGCTTCAGGGATGCCGATTTTTCCGATATCATGCAGCAGGGCGGCGATATGCAGGTATTCCAGGAATTTTTTATCATCCACTAAATCTTTCTTTTTCTGCATCAGGCGGTGGGCGATTTCCAGGCTTAAACCGGTTACCCGCGCGGTGTGGCCGTGGGTATAATGGTCTTTGGCGTCAATGGCGGCAGCCAGGGCGATGGTAGTGTGGATAAAAAGGCGTTTATTTCTCTCCAGCTCTAATTCTAATTCCCTGAATAACTGGGCGTTGCGTATGGCCATAGCCACATCTGAAGTCAGGGCGACAAAAAAATCCAGTTCATCCCGGCCGAATTTCTTGCCGTTATTTTTGCGGCCCAATAACAATATGCCCAGTAAATCATCCCTGAAGTAACTGGGGATGCAAATAAGCGCGTCAAATATTTCCATCTGATACAAGAGGCCTTTTATCAGACGTTTTGTCTTAGCTTCAATCCTTCTTTTAGCCAGGAATTTCTTTGCCTCTTGATAGACAACCGGCGCGTTATTAAAAAGTTTCCTGTCGTTATGCTCCCTAAAGAAGCGGATAAGGGCATTATCGCTATCCATACGCGCAAATCCTTTAGGCACTTTTAAGCCTAAAGCGCCCCGCGAGACCGTCAGGATATAACTATTCATATCTTGCTGGTGCAGGAGTATGGCGGCGTGTTTTGTTTTTACCTTTTGCACGAGCATGCGCACAATCATTTTAATCAAGGTATCCGGCTCGTGCACTAAAATCATGCTTTTTGCCGCAGACTCCAGCTCTTTTTTGTAGTCAATAGCCATTAGGACAATTCTTTCAGGACTATTCTTTCCAGTTCGTCTAGCTCCAGGGGCTTGTGGACATAGTCCAGGGCGCCGTATTGGCGGCACAGGTCAAACGCGCCCTGTTCGTCGGGCTTTCTGCCCGTTACCATCACTACCTTTATCTTTTTATCCTTTTCTTTAATGCGCCTGAGGGTTTCAATGCCGTCAATACCGTCCATTTTGATATCCAGTAAGACTAAAATTGGCTTCTCTTTTTCCATAATCTCCAGCGCCTCTTCCCCGCCGCTAGCGGTAGTTACGTCAATTTTGCGCTTGCGAAAGAAATTCGCCGCGAATTCCCGCACGTCAAGCTCGTCATCCACAATAAGTAATTTCGCCATTACCACCCCTTTACACGGATTAACACGGATTTTTTACGCTTGCCTATCGGCAGGCGTTCTTTTATCCGCGTATATCCGTGTCAAGTCTATTCATGAGACCTCTGAAAAAGTCAGTTTACACCGCTAAAGCGCAAAACTTCCGCAAAAGCGCAAAGAATTTTTCGTCGTTGAATTCTTTGCGGCTTTGCGGTATTTAGCGGCTTTGCGGTGTCAAGGGTAGTTTTTCAGAGACCTCTTCATAAACTAAATTAATTTTAAATACTTCCTTATCTTTTTCTATAAAATTAGGGAAAGGCGGAAACGGAGACGCTAGTTTTATGGCCTTTAAGGCGAAAGGCACTAAAATAGCGTTATTTGCTTCGGCAATATACGGGTTATCCGTCAAGTTGCCGTCTTTAGAGAGGGTAAATACTATTTTTACCATCCCCTTGTTCCCTTTGGGATAATTGGTGGCAGCGAGCTTTTTAACTTTATCCGCGACTGACTTATAGTAGCTGGTTTTATTTGCCTCTACCATTTCCTTTTGCAGGGCAACTTCTTTTTTCTCCTGAACCCCTTCTTTAACCTTTTCTTTAATGATTTCGCCCTTTTCCATTCTTAAGACCGCGCCGTCCTTGGGTTTTATTTCGGAGAAATCCGTATAAGAGGTTTCTCCGGACATAATGTGCGGGGTCAAAAGGATTACCAGCTCCGTTTTTGTCAGGTCATCCGATGTGCTCCTGAAGAAAAAACCCACCCCGGGGATATCTCCGATAATCGGAATCTTTTTTACCGTCTTTTCCCTCTTGTCTTTTCTTAATCCGCCGATAACTATAGTTATTCCGTCCTTGACAGTAACAGTTGTTTCGGCTTCGGAAGTGGTTACGATAGGGATTTGGGTAATTTTGTCTTCGGATTTAATATTGGTGCGGGTAGCCGAGCTGATCTCGGGTTTTATTTTCATGGTCACGAACTTATCGCGGTTTACCGTGGGGGTAACGTAAAGTTTTATGCCGACATCAACAAAATTTACGGTTTGCGAGGTAACCGTGGAGTCTCCGGCCTGCGAGCTGGCCGAGGTAATGTAGGCGTCTTTAGTGCCGACTAATATTTTCGCCTCTTGGTTATTTACAGCCATAATCCGCGGGCTGGAGAGTATTTTAGTATCGCCGATAGTGCGCAAAAGGTCCATAATCGCCTTGTAGTCTCCTTTTCCGGCAGGCGTATCTGATGACGGCGTGCCCACAAATAAAGTATTATCGGTATTTATGGGTAGAGAGGCTTTTGCCTGAAAGTGATTTTCTATCCAGTAATTCCAGTCTACGCCCATCTCCAGCTTATCCTGTGGCGTCAACTCAATGATTTGCGCGTCAATTAATACCTGCGGCGTTTTTTCGTCAAAGGCGCTGATTACACCGGCAATTTCATCTAATTTTGCCGGATAATCCGTAACGGCAATTTTATTGGTGCGTTCGTCAGCGGTTAAATAACCTATGTTTTTGGTAAGGGTTTCCTGTATTTTGGGCTGGAGTTTATCTGCCTGGGCATAGCTTAAATTAAATACCCTTGTCTGTATGGGCAAATCCGTATTTTTAACAAAATCTTCCATTTCTTTTATTTTTTCCGGAGTGTCTATTAGGGCTACGGTATTAGAGCCTTCATCCACAACTATTCTGCCTAGGTTGGTTTTTATCTGGTTTAGGGCGCGCGATAAATCCGCGGCCTTGGCATATTTTAACTGGATAACCTTGCCTTCTTTTTTATCCTGATAGCGTTCCCCATACAGCAGCTCATAGTCTCTCTGCGTCATCACGTTGATAATCTCGCCTTTTTTTTCATAAGCCAGGTCATTGGCCAGGAGCACAATTTCAAAGGCGTCCCAGATATCCACGTCCTTTAAGAAGAGCGTAACCCTGCCGGTAACGTTTTTGCCGATTACCAGGTTAATACCGGCGCGCGTGGAGAGCATCTTTAATACATCCACTATATCCATACCTTTTATGTCTAAGGATATTTTGCCTTGTTCCTGGGGTTGGGATGGGCCCGGGGAAATGGCTGATTCCTGGGCAAGTCCCAAATTGCTAAAAGATAAAAACAATACTGCCGATAAAAATAATACTTTATAATTCATCAAATCCTCCCTTTAAACACGGATTCACACGGATTTCCTGCACGGATTCTCACGGATTTTATCCGTGTGTATCCGTAAAGAATCCGCGTATATCCGTGTTTTATAAATAGAGTTCATACCTCTGGCCGTTATAATTTAAAATTATTTTCCCTTCCTGTATGTCTTCAATCTGTAATTCGCCGATAAATTGGCCATTGCTTAGGTAATAGGTCTTCTGCGTATTTTTGTCTTCAATCACTGCCTGGGGATTGACGCCTGAAATAATGCCGACCAGATTTAAATCTTTGGTTAAATCCGGGGTGGCCACCGATGAGGCGCCGATGGTTCCCTGAGCCGTCGTGCCGGAAAATATCCGGCGCTGGTTTAAAGCCTGCGAATAAAATTCGTAAGGTTTGGTTTCTGTCTTGGGCCCGGCCTCTGGTTCTTCCAGATTTATTTTTTCCCTGGATATCTCGGGTAATTTTATCCGGCGCAGGCCTATCAGCGGATAGATAAGAGAAATAAATAAATAAAGGAAAGAGATAACCAAGAGCGCCATTACCGCCTTTTTGAAATACAGGCTCATTAAATATTTTTGGCGCAGAAAATACAGCAGGTTTTGTATGGCAGATTTTAAAAAGGCAAGGCCTGCGGCTGCCTTCTTATCCGGCGGCATACCTGGTAAAGTGGTGCGCTCGCTCGCCGGCTTATCTTTTTTGATGAGTTTGAGTAATTTTTCTTCGGGAGAGGTATTATCCTTCATACTTTTAGTTTTTCCAGGATTAAGCTGTTTATGATTTCGTCGT
>VGKK01000022.1 GCA_016867095.1 Candidatus Omnitrophota bacterium
AAAAGATTAAAGGCCAATCCTAAAATAAAAGCCGTATTTACCACCTTGTGCGAGACTTCCACCGGCGTATCCTGCGATATTGAGGCAATCGGTAACGTTGTAAAAAATACAGAGGCGGTTTTAGTAGTGGATGCCATCAGCGGCCTGGGCGCGATTCCTTTAGCCACTGATGCCTGGAATTGCGATATGGTAGTCTCCGGTTCGCAAAAAGGGTTGATGCTTCCGCCAGGCCTGGGCTTTATTTCCGTCAGCCCAAAGGCCTGGAAATTAGTCAACAGCGCGAAATCTCCGAGATACTATTTTGATTTACGCGCCGCCAAAAAGGCCCTGGATAAGACCGATACGCCGTTTACTCCGGCGATAACTTTAATCATCGCCCTTTGCGAGGCCTTAAGGATGATCAGGGAAGATACCCTGGAGAATGTTTTTATGCGCCACAAGAAAATGGCAGATGCCACCCGGGCAGCGGTCAAGGCGCTTGGCCTGGAGCTATTTGCTCCGAGCGCAGCCTCGGATGTGGTTACCGCGGCAAAAGTCCCCCAGGGCATAGATGGAGAAAAATTAGTCAAGACTATGCGCGATACTTACGGAGTGACTATTGCCGGAGGCCAGAGCGAATTAAAAGGCAAGGTTTTTCGTATCGCCCATATGGGCTTTATTGAAGAGTTTGATATTATCGCCGGGATTTCCTGTTTGGAAAAAGTCCTGGCGCAGATGGGTTACAAATTTCAACTAGGCGCGGGAGTAAAGGCAGCTGAAGAGATATTTAATAAGACCGTGTCTTAATTAGGTAGGCAAGCAAGTAGCATGTTAAAACGAATATCAGAAGCTCAGAGTATTAGAACGAGATAATCAGACTATCGGATTATCAGAGAAAATGCAAAATTTCCTTATTTCCGGTATTCTGATAATCTGATACTCCCGCTCTGATATTGAGACCGTTGAAAAAGCCAGTTTACACCGCCAAACCGCAAAATGTCCGCAGAAGCGCAAAGTTTTTCTCGTCGCTGAATTTTTTGCGGCTTTGCGGTATTTAGCGTTTTTGCAGTGTCAAGGGTAGTTTTTCAATGCTCTGATATTCCGATACTCTGATACTCGCAATTAGTCAAAGCTATAAGATATATTATACCAGGAGGCTTTGCATGATTAAGATCTTAGTCAGCGACGCGTTATCCGAAGAAGGTTTAAAAATCCTTAAAGAGGCCAAGGAGTTTCAAGTGGATACCAAGACCGACCTTAAGCCCGACGCCCTGAAGGAGGCCATTAAAGATTACGACGCGCTTATTGTCAGGAGCGCGACCAAGGTGACTAAGGATGTTATCGCCGCCGCCGCGAAATTAAAGGTAATCGGCCGCGCCGGCGTGGGCCTGGATAACGTGGATCTGGAGGCAGCCACCCAAAAAGGCATTATCGTGATGAATACCCCGGGCGGCAATACCATTTCCACTGCCGAGCATACAATGAGCATGATCCTGGCCCTTTCCCGCAATATCCCCCAGGCCGCCGCCTCCACCAGAAAAGGCGAATGGAAGCGTTCAAAATTTATGGGCGTGGAGGTTTACGGCAAGGTGCTGGGCATTGTGGGCTTAGGAAGGATCGGCAAAGAATTAGCCAAGCGCGCGATGTCCTTTGGGATGAGGGTGGCAGCGTATGACCCGTTTCTCTCGCGCGAAGTTGCCGAGGGGCTGGGAATAGAGGTATTGGAGTTGAAAGAATTATTTGCCCGCGCCGACTATATCAGCGTGCATACCCCTTTAACCGAAGAGACCAAGCACTTAATTTCTACCAAGGCCTTTGGCCTGATGAAGAATGGGGTGCGCGTAATTAATTGCGCGCGCGGAGGGATTATTGATGAGGCAGCCCTGGCAAGCGCGATTAAGGAAGGTAAAGTCGCGGGCGCGGCCCTGGATGTTTTTGAGCAGGAGCCGGTATCGCCGGAAAATGAGCTGCTGAGATTAGATAATGTGATTACCACGCCGCATTTGGGCGCGTCCACCGAAGAGGCGCAGGTAAATGTGGCCATAGAGGTGTCGGAAATTGTGCGCGACGCGCTCCTGGGCCGCGGTATCCGTAATGCCGCCAATTACCCCTGCCTGGAGCAGGAGGTTTGTAAATTTCTGGATCCGTATATTAATTTATGCGACAATCTGGGCAAGTTTTGCGCGCAACTGGCAGAAGGCAGGTTTCAGGAATTAAATATAAGTTATAGCGGGGAACTTACCAGGTATGAAGTGAGCCCTCTTACTATGGCGCTGGTGAAGGGGCTGCTTACCCCGATATTAAAAGAGAGCGTCAACTTTATTAACGCCGTGAGCCTGGCTAGGGAAAGAGGGATAAATATCAAGGAGATAAAATCCGCCAGGGAAGAAGAGTTTGTAAATTTAATTCAGCTGGAGATAAAGACCGATAAAGAAACTAGGAAAATCGGCGGCACCCTTTCTCCCAATAAGCAGCCGCGTATCGTCAAGGTGGACGCTTATTATGTTGAGGTTTCTCCCGCGGGCAATATGATTGTGATCCAGAATTGGGATAAGCCTGGGATTATCGGCAACCTGGGCACGCTTTTAGGCGGGCAGAATATTAATATCGCGGCAATGACCTTTGGCCGCGAAAAACCCGGCGGAAAGGCAATCACCGTATTAAACGTGGATAGTCCGGTATCCGGGGAGGCTCTGGATAAAATCAAGAAGATAGAGAATATCTTATCGGTAAAGTTGATAAATATATGAGGGAATTCTTATTTTTAATTTTTAATTTTACATTTTTAATTTTAAATTTTAAATTCGCCTGCTATGCCAAAGAGATTACTATTTTATACACCAGCGATACCCGCGCCATGATTTATCCCTGCAGCTGTCCCAATGAGCCGGACGGCGGCCTGGCGCGCAGGGCGGCTTTAATTAAAGAATTAAGAAAGGAAAATCCCAATACCCTGGTTTTGGATGCGGGCGGTTTTTTTGCCGGCGGACTGCTGGATGAAAATAGCCAGAGCCTGGACTTGGAAAAGGAACGCGCCAGGATTAATCTTAAGGCGATGGAACTGATGCGCTATGACGCGGCGGTAATCGGGGATGACGAATTTAATTTTGGCCGGCAGTTCCTGGAGGAAAATATAGCCAATACCAGCATATTCTTTTTGTCGTGCAACCTCGAGCCTAATAATATAACACTGCCTTATACGATCAAGGAAATCGCCGGAGTTAAAATCGGAATTATCGGCCTGGCCAGTTTTAGTTCCGAAGACAAGACCGGCGGCTTGAAGCTTAGGGATGCGGCTGAGGCGGTTAAGCAGGCCAGGGAAGAATTAAAAAATAACGGCGCTACTTTCATTGTGCTTTTGAGCCACATGAAGGAAGGCGAAGATTTAAACCTCCTTAAGGGGGTTGTTGACGGTATTGATATTCTGATAATAGGCAATAGCCGTAGTGAAGGCAAGCTGTTAACCAAGATTGGCTCTACCTTAGTTTTACGCTCGGGTTGGCAAGGCCGCAGGCTGGGTAAGTTATCCTTGACGATAGAGGATAACCGGATTACAGGCTCTAGGGCGGAAGAATTGCGCCTGTCTGATAAAATCCGTAATGACCCCGCGGTATCGGCTATTTTACCCAGGTGTTTTTCGGATGCCAATTGTAAAAAAGAAGGTTTTGCCGGCATTTGCCAGAACGCCGGCAGCCTAAGCTCCCGCTGCCTGTTTACCGAGGCCGCCAAGATTAATATTTCAATTATTATGCCCAAGGCCTGCCGCGTCTGCGATACGCATACCACGCTGAATTATTTAAGGAAGCAGTTCCCGGGCCTGGTTGTTTCTTACCTATATTATCCTGAGGCTAAGGCCAGCAGGCTGGTCAAGGGCCTGGAGATTAAAACCCTGCCGGCTTACATTTTTAATAGAGACATAGAGAGGGAGAAGGGCTTTACGGAGCTGAAGGGTGCGCTGGAGAGAAAAGGCGATTTTTACATTTTAAAACCGCAATTCTCCGGCCTTTCTTACTACTTGGACAGAAAAAGCATAAAAGGCAAATTAGACCTATTAATCAGTCTATACGCTAAAAATACCGCCGAAGTTTTAAGCGTCATAAGGGAATTTAGTCCGACGGTACATTTTCTGGCTGTGCAGCAGGGTGACGGGTTTGACGCCGCCAGGGGCAATATTGAGGTGGAAGAATACCTGCGCGCGATGTGCGTGCAAAGATATTATCCTCAAGGATTCTGGGATTACATCACTTGCCGCGCGGATTCAGTTAACAGTACCTGGTGGGAGGATTGTTTGGCCAAATACGATACCGCCAGGATAAAAATCTGCGCCCGCAGCCAGGAGGGCGCGGCGCTTTTACGAGGGAATATCAGCCTGAACAAGGAATTAAAGATTATGTTTGGGCCTACCTATCTTTTGGACAACCAGGAGATATTTACGACGCAGGGCGCGCCTAGTAAAAAGGAATTAAAAAAAGTAATCAAGAGGTGAAGAGATGACGAATAGGCCTAAGATATACCTTATTGACGTAACTAACCGCGACGGGGTGCAGACTTCGCGGATTTGTCTTTCTAAATTACAGAAGACAATGATAAACCTGTACCTGAACGATATGGGAGTTTTTCAAACCGAGTTTGGCTTTCCGGTTACCCGCCACGAAACAAATTATCTCAATGCCAATTTGGAATTAGCCAAAAAAGAAGTCCTCTTTCCAATCAGGCCGGGGGGCTGGATCAGGGCGACCAAAGAAGATGTGAGGACCGCCTTCAAGCTCCTGCCGCAGATAAAGCACTTGAATTTATCCATTTCCACTTCCGACCAGATGATTATCCATAAATTTAAAGGCAAGCTTGACCACCAGTCGGTAATAAAGGAGATGAGCGAGGCGGTAAAGGAAGCCAAGAAGGCCGGCGCTGCGTCTTGCGGCGTAAACGCCGAGGATGCCTCGCGCACGCGCATGGATTATTTAATTGAATTCGCGCACGCGGCAAAGGAGGCGGGCGCGGACAGGATCCGTTATTGCGATACCCTGGGCGTGGATACTCCTTTTACCATTTACGAAAGAATAAAGCTGCTGGCCGAAGATGTGGGGATAGCTATGGAAATCCACGGCCACAATGACCTGGGGCTGGTGGTGGCCAATTCTATCGCGGGCGCAAAGGCCGCTATTGATGCCGGTGTGGACGCCTACATCAATACTTGTATTAACGGCATGGGTGAGCGCGCGGGCAACGCGGACCTGGTTTCGGTAATTTTAAGCCTTAAATATGGAAACGGGATGCAGCAGAATTATCATCTTGACGATAAGGTGGACCTGAAGATGGCCTGGAAAATTTGTAAATATGCCTCGTATGCCTTTGGCGTGCCGATACCGATAAATCAGCCCGGCGTGGGCGCCAATGCCTTTGCCCATGAGTCGGGGATACACGCCGACGGAGCGTTAAAAGACAGGCGCAATTACGAGCTCTATGATTTTGAGGAACTGGGCCGCGGAGAACCCGAGATTATTGAAACCGGCCGCAAAATCACCGCCGGAGAATATTCCGGCATCAAAGGCTTCCGGAATGTCTATGAAAAATTGGAGGTTGAGTTTGGCGATGATCAGGAGGCGACGCAGGTCCTGGAGCTGGTGCGTTATGCCAATGTGCATAATCAAAAGCCCCTGGTGGATGACGAACTGAAGTTTATTGCCAGCTATCCTGAGATTGCCCGCAAGATTTTTACCATGAGCCCGTAATGTATGGGTAAAAAATAAGGGGTCACCAGGTCACAAAGTCACAAGGTCACCAGTTGTTGTTAGTTAGTTGGTCAGCAAGATATCTGGCAACTACGGGTGACGTGGTAAATGCGAATGGATTTGTTATTATGAATATCATCATAGTAGGCACGCAATGGGGCGATGAAGGCAAGGGTAAGATAATTGATATCTTATCCCAGAAGGTTGACTATATCGTGCGTTATCAGGGCGGCAGCAATGCCGGCCATACCGTGGTAGTCAATGGCCAGGAGTACATATTCCATCTGATACCTTCGGGTATTTTGCATAAGGAAAAGATTTGCTGTATCGGCAACGGCGTGGTGGTTGACCCGGCAGTGCTCCTTAAGGAAATCAACGGTTTATCCGCCCTGGGGATAAAGGTCGGCAGGCGCTTGAAGATTTCCACGCTGGCGCATGTAATCTTACCTTATCATAAAATCCTGGATATGCTCCGCGAGACAAAGCGGACGCAGAAAATAGGCACTACCGGCAGGGGCATCGGCCCCTGTTACGCGGACAAAATCAGCCGCTGCGGCATCAGGATGATTGACCTGTTAAATCCGCGCGTTTTCCGGGATAAATTAAAGGATAACTTCAGGGAAAAGAATGAAATTTTCAAAAAAGTTTATCGGCATAGCGGCTTTGATTTTAACCAGATTTACCGCCAATACCTCAAATACGGCAAGATTTTTTCCCCTTACATTTGCGACACCCACTTGTTATTAAACGAGGCGCACCAGCATAAAAAAGACATCCTTTGCGAAGGCGCGCAAGGCACATTTTTAGACATTGATTTTGGGACATATCCGTTTGTGACTTCTTCTTCGGCAACCGCGGGCGGCGCCTGCATCGGCAGCGGTATTTCCCCCTTAAAAATAGATAAGGTTATAGGTGTGGCCAAGGCCTATACTACCCGGGTCGGCGAGGGGCCGTTTGTGACGGAATTTGCGCCCGCCTTTTCCAAATTTATGCGCGAAAAAGGCAATGAATTCGGCGCTACCACGGGTAGGCCGCGCCGGTGCGGCTGGTTTGACAGTGTTATGGTAAAAGAAGCGGTCCTGTTAAACGGCATATCGGAGCTGGCGATAATGAAACTGGATGTGTTAGACGGCTTAAAGGCTATTAAGGTATGCACGGCCTATGAATATAAAGGTAAGAGATTCCGGCAGTTCCCTTATGATATAGAGGTATTAAGGAAGGCTAGGCCGGTGTATAAAGAATTATCCGGCTGGCGCCAAACCATAGATAAACCAAGATGTTACCGTGATTTGCCTACGGCGGCAAAAAATTACCTGGCTTATCTAGGCGATATCCTGAATACCAGAGTTTCCCTGGTTTCCGTAGGTTCATCCCGGGAGGAAACGATTTCGCTTGAATAACATAGGAAATTATGTCCCCCTTGTTTTCTCCGAAAACAAAGCAGGGGGGGGCACGAAAAATCGCATAAAATTAGGGGCACAGGCGATTTTTCTGCTTGACTAACTTTGTTGGTTGTGTTATAGTTAAACCCTAAATTTTTGCGCGGATGAAACACGGATAAAAGACGTTGTCCGTGTAAATCCGTAGGAAATCCGCGTGAATCCGTATTAGAAAGGATAATAAATGAAAAATAATATATTAAAAACAGGACTCATCATATTCTTTAGCGTATCTTTGGCAGGGTGCACGTTTATATTCCAGCGGGGCAGGCGTTCGGATGTCCGCAAGATTCAGGAATTGACCCAGCAGTTAGACGAATTAAACGAGGCCAAGCGGCTCCTTGATGAAAGGCTGGCCCGGGAAATTCAAGATAAGCAGGTAAGGCTGCAGATGATGGAGAAGGGCTTGGTGATTACCTTTGTGGCCGATGTTTTATTTGATTCGGGTAAGGCCAAAATAAAACCCGAGACATATTCTGCCTTAGATAAAGTAGCGGAAGTCCTGCGCGAAAATGTGCCGCAGCTGAATGTCGGGATAGAAGGCCATACGGATAACCAGCCGATCAGGCTTTCAAATTGGAAATCTAATTGGGAATTATCTTCGGCGCGCGCCTTAAGCGTTTTACATTACCTAGTTGACAACAAGGGCATTTCGCCCGAGCGCGTCTCCGCGATTGGCTACGGCGAATACCGGTCGGTCGCCTCTAATGAAACCAGCCAGGGCCGCAGGCTAAACCGCCGCGTGGAGATTGTAATCTTACCCCAGGCAACAAAAGTAAAAGAATCTGCCGAATCGCAAGCTCCAGGGCCGCGGCTGAAAGAACCGCGGGAGAAGCTTAAGTAAATCAAGAATCAGGGAGAGGGCTTCATGGAAGAGGGGTTAAAGAATAGATTAATTTTAATCTTGGCCATATTGGCCTTGATATTTTTTATCGCCACGATAGGTTCTTGCGCTAATGCCGGCCGGTTAAAGGCCAATCGCGATAAAGAAGTATTAAGCCGGATGGATTTAGAAGAAAAGATGAGCAAGTTTTCGCAGGAGAAGACCGGCATAGAGGAAAAATTAAAAGGCACGACCCAGGCATTGGAAGAAGAAAGGGCGGCGCATCAGGCTACCAAAAAGGCGTTACTGCAGGAACAATTAGTGAATCAGAGTCTCAAGGAAGAGTTACAGAAGGTAGTTAAGCTTAAAGAGGCCTTGGAAGAAGACCTTAAGGAAGCGTTGGTTACCAGCAAAACAAAAAGTAAACCCCGTTAGACCACGGGGTTTTCTTTCCTTTTCCAATTTAACATTCCGTTCGTCCCCGCTTTGAAAAACGGGGCTTTCTGGGTCTAACGGGGTAAACAGATGAAGTAGGGGGATTAAATTAAAAGACGCGCTGCGTTTTAAAAAAGGGGATAATGTCCCCTTTTTTGTTAGTGAGGACATGACTTACGGAGCTCGGAGAGCGACGTAAGTCATATGTCCGAACTAACCCAGCACTAATTTTATACGACGCTTAAAGTTAGCTCATATGGGTTGCATTGGCATCAGCCCCTATGAGATAGAGATAAGGGTTATAAAAATTAGTGCTGGGTTCAATTCGCAGACGTCCTTGACATCTACGATGTCAAGGACTATAACTTATGTTGCTCCTACGGAGCTTCCGTAAGTTATCTGCTCATTGAAGGAGGCGGGGTATGGCAAAAGTAAAAACTCAAACGATTAAAAGAAAAGCAACCAGGCAGAGGAAGTCCGTGGTTACCAGGGAACCTGCCAAAAAGGAAATTTTTGGGGCGCAACAGGTAGCGGTAGAGCAGGCAAAGTTTTATCCGCCCCAGCAGGCGAGCCGTCCGGCTCGGGTAATGCCCCAGGAATTGCCTTTTGGATATGGCCAGGATAAGATTATCTTGCAGGTCCGCGACCCCTGGTGGATACACGCTTATTGGGAAGTGCGCAGCCAGATTTTTGACGCGCTCCGGGAACAATTGAAAGACGACTTTTATAAGGCCAGGCGCGTCTTACGCGTCTACGATGTCAGCTATATTATCTTTAACGGCAAAAATGCCAACCGGTTCTTTGACATCCATATCCACGAACACAGCAATAACTGGTATATTGATACCGGCGGCCCAGGCAGGTCCTGGTGTGTGGATTTCGGGCTCTTGTTGGCCGACGGCAGGTTTATTACGATTGTGCGTTCAAACACCGTAGCTACGCCCCTGGCAGGCCCCTCGTGGATTACCGACGAAGAATGGATGATTCCCGACGACGCCTTTGCCCGGCTTTATGGGATGGGTTTTGGTTTTGGCCGCAGCTCGCCGGTGGGAAAGGCCTGGCAGGAGCGGCTCAAAAAAGCGCTTTTCTCGGGAGTCTTTGCTTCTCCGGGGATGGCTAGCCCGGTAAAGAAAATCCCCGGCGCGAGGAAATTCTGGTTAGCCGTCAACACAGAACTGATTGTTTATGGCGCCACCGAACCCGACGCCAAAGTCACGGTCCAGGGCAACCCGATAAATTTAAGGCCGGACGGGACTTTTACTTTGCGTTTTGCCCTTCCCGACGGAAAGCAGGTTATACCGGTAAAAGCGGTGTCCTGCGACAACCAGGAAGAACGCGCCATTACCCCTGTAGTAAATAAGGAAACTAAGTGAAGCCATAAGTTATGGAGCACGCACCCGGCTTTATTAGAATAGCCGGTGTGCCGCCTTCTGCGGCAAATGCGACATAACTTATATGGCTGAACTTATCCTGCCGAGTATGGCGAAATTGTCGTAAGAGAATTTCGCCATATCTTACGAGGCGGGGCAGGAGCGAAAGTGAACAAAGGATATCTTTGTTTAGTATTGCACTGCCATCTTCCGTATGTGCGTCATCCGGAGCACGAAAATTTCCTGGAAGAGGACTGGCTTTATGAGGGTATTACCGAAACCTATATTCCTTTAATCCTGCTCTTTGAGCGGTTATTAAATGACGGGGTTGATTTCCGGCTCACTATGTCTTTATCCCCGACATTAATCTCTATGCTGGGCGACAGGCTCCTGCAGGACAGGTATATCAAGCATATAAACAGGCTCATTGAATTGGCGCATAGGGAAGTTGAGCGGACGCGCTGGCAGCCCGAGTTTCAGCATTTAGCCAATATGTACCTGGGCCGTTTCTATGAATGCAGAAATACCTTTGAAAGGTATCATCGCAATTTAGCCGACGCCTTCAAAAGCTTTCAGGACGCGGGAAAATTAGAGATAATTACCTGCGGCGCCACGCATGGCTATCTGCCCCTGATGGAAGTGGTGCGGCCTTCAATAAGGGCGCAGATTAAAGTGGCGGTAAGCCACTATGAAAAAGCGCTGGGCGCTAAGCCCAGGGGTATCTGGCTTCCTGAATGCGGCTTTGTTCCCGGTTTTGACGAGCTCTTAAAAGAGGCGGGACTGAAATATTTCTTTAGCGACGCCCACGGGGTTTTGCACGGCAGCCCTCGGCCAAAGTACGGGGTATTTGCCCCTGTTTATTGCAAGGGCACAGGTGTTGCCTGTTTTGGCAGGGACCTGGAGTCATCCAAGCAGGTTTGGTCTTCTATTGAAGGCTATCCCGGCGATTATAATTACCGCGAATTTTACCGCGATATCGGTTTTGATTTAGATTATGAATATATCCGTCCCTACATACATCCCGACGGAGTGCGCATAAACACCGGGATAAAATACTACCGTATTACCGGAAGCGAAAATAAACAGCCTTATAATCCTTGCGCAGCGCAGGAAAAGGCCGCTGAGCAGGCGGGCAATTTTATGTTTAACCGCCAAAAGCAGGTAGAATACCTTTGTGATTTTATGGGCAAAAAGCCCCTGATTGTTTCTCCTTATGACGCGGAATTATTCGGCCATTGGTGGTATGAAGGGGTGATGTGGCTGGAATTTTTGCTTAGAAAAGTTGTCTTTGACCAGGACCAAATCCGCCTGGTTACGCCTTCGGAATATCTGGCGGAAAATCCGCGCAACCAGGTTATCACGCCTTCCTTGTCCAGCTGGGGCTGGAAGGGGTATAGCGAGATGTGGCTGCAGGGCGCAAATGACTGGATTTACCGGCACCTGCACGCGGCCTCGGAGAGGATGACGGAATTAGCTAAAAGCTATCCCGAAACAGGCGGTTTAGTAAAACGGGCCTTAAATCAGGCCTTAAGGGAGCTGCTGCTTGCCCAGAGTTCAGACTGGGCGTTTATTATGGGCACCGGCACCCATACCAGCTACGCGGTAAAGCGCACCAAGGACCATCTCTTGCGGTTTGCCCGCCTATATGAAGATATAAAAGCAGGCGCTATTGACGAAGGATGGCTTTCCGATATTGAATACAAGGATAATCTTTTCCCCGAGATAGACTACCGCGTACACCAATAAATAAATTTGTGTAATGTTAAATGTGTAATGTGTAATGCTCATGTAACGCTTGCTTGTGTAATGCAAAGGCTTTTTTATTTTGTATTTCCGTTACACATTTATTTGCATTACACCCACATTACACGTTACACTTTACACATTACACAGAACAATCTATGATCGATAAAAATAATATCCCCAAACACGTGGCGATAATTATGGATGGCAATGGCCGCTGGGCAAAAGAGAAGGGCCTGCCGCGCACTGCCGGCCATCGCGCCGGAATTGACAGGATTAAGGAAATCGTCAATGCCGCGCGCGAATTGGGCATCCAGGCCATCACTTTTTTTGCCTTCTCTACGGAGAATTGGTCGCGGCCCAAAACAGAAGTGAATATGTTGATGCGTTCTCTGGGCAATTTTTTAGAGCGCCAGATTAAGGACCTGGATAAGGATAATATCAGGTTCAGGGTTATAGGCAGGGAGCATCCTTTGCCGAAATACCTTTTGGCCAAGATTAAGGAATCGGAGAATAAAACCAAAGATAACAACGGCCTGACGGTAGTTTTAGCTTTAAATTATGGGGCCAGGCAGGAGATAATTGACGCCGTAAAGAAATTAAGCAGCCGCGCGCTTGGGGGTAAGACGGATTTGAATGACCTGGAGGCCGAGGATTTTGGCCGTTATCTTTATACCGCCGGCCTGCCCGACCCGGACCTTTTAATCCGTACCAGCGGAGAGATGCGCATCAGCAACTTTTTGCTCTGGCAGCTTTCTTACGCGGAATTATATTTCCCCAGGGTTTATTGGCCGGATTTTAAAAAAGAGGATTTGGAAGAGGCGATAGAGGTTTACCAGAAAAGAGAGCGCAGGTTTGGAGGCATAGATGTTAATAAAGCGGATAATTAGCACGATTATCCTTGCCGGGATTATCGCTTCAACCGTCTTGGTTGACTGGCTGTGCGGCCTGGCGATAACCATTTTTATTATCCTGGGGCTTTATGAATTCTTTACTATGCTGGAGCATAAAGGCATCAATATATATAAATATTTCGGCATTGCCATGGGCGCGGTAATCCCGCTTTCCATATTGTTCCGTTTTGAGCTTACCAAGGCCTGGGAATTGCTTTTTATCATTTTGACTTTATTATTTTTGATTATTATGCAATTCAGGCGCCGCGAAAATTCAGGCGTGATTGTGGGAATTTCTACCACTATATTCGGGATACTTTATGTGGCCTGGTGTTTCAGCTTTCTGATTAAGATAAGGTATATGGCCGGGGGCATAGGCCTTTTGGTTAGCGTGGTCTTGATTACCAAGGCAGGGGATATCGGGGCGTATTTAGTCGGCAGCCGCTTTGGTAAAACCCCTTTGATACCGCGCATCAGCCCCAAGAAATCCGTGGAGGGCGCGATAGGAGGTTTGTTGTTTAGCGTCTTAGGCGCGTTAGCCAGCAGGGTTTTTTTACCGTTTTCTTATTTGCATATTGTTGCCCTGGGGGTATTTTTGGGCGCTTTAGGCCAGCTGGGGGATTTATCGGAGTCTTTGATGAAACGCGACTGCCAGGTGAAGGATTCGGGTAATTTTGTCCCCGGTATAGGCGGGATATTGGATTTACTGGATAGCCTGCTTTTTACTGTTCCGGCATTTTATTTTTACTTGAGTATCGTATTAAAATAAAATGTAAAATTAAAAATGTAAAATGCAAAATTGCAATGTAAAATTTAAAATTTTAAAAAGTTTTTTAATTTTAAATTTTTAATTGAATTTTTAATTTTTAAATTTTGAATTTACGATGAAACATATCGCTATATTGGGTTCAACGGGTTCAATAGGTCAGAATACTTTAGCGGTAATCAGGAAATTACCGGATAAATTTAAGGTAACGGCATTAAGCGCGAACGCCAGTGTTGAAATTCTGAGCAGGCAGATAAAGGAATTCAAGCCGCGCTTTGTCTGCGTGGGCGAGGCCGGGGCGGCAAAAAAAATAAAAGGCGCTTTAGGCGCGAAGGTTAAAGTCTTTAGCGGGCCAGGCGGCATTAAGT
>VGKK01000023.1 GCA_016867095.1 Candidatus Omnitrophota bacterium
ACGCCGGTAATCCAGGCCTTACGCCAGGCATACCCTTCCAGTTATATTGCGATGATGGTCAGCCCATCGGCCAAGGATATTGTGGAGGGTAACCCCTATTTAGACGAAGTAATAATTTATGATAAACAGGCAAAGCATAAGAGCTGGGCCGGGTCTATTAAGTTCGCCTTGAACTTAAAGAAAAAGAGATTTGATTTAGCGGTAATTTTACATCCCACAAACCGGGCGCACCTGGCAGCGTTCCTGGCCGGCATACCCAGAAGAATCGGCTACCGCCGTAAGATGGGATTTTTACTCACTGACCGGGTAAGCCACAACAAGCAATTGGGTCAAAAGCATGAGTTGGATTACAGCCTGGATTTATTAAGATGCCTTGGCATTGAGCCAAAAGAGAAGAATTTATTTATGCCGATAAGGCCGGAATCGGAAATTTGGCTGCGGAGATGGCTGGAGCAGGAGCAGGTAGCGCCGGCTGATAAATTATTGGTTATTCATCCGGCGGCAAGCTGTCCCTCTAAGATTTGGCCAGGCGAAAGATTCGCGCAAGTCGCGGATAAATTAGCGGAAAAATACGGCTTCAAAGCGGTTTTAATCGCCGGGCCAAAAGATATCCGCTTGGCCGGTGAAGTTGCCGCCAGGATGCGCCGGCCGCCGATTAACCTGGCCGGAAAAATTTCCCTCAGCCAGTTAGCCAGCGTCTTGAAGCGCTGCCGGTTATTTATCTCCAATGACTCCGGGCCGGTGCATATTGCCACGGCCGTGGCTACGCCGGTAATTTCCATCTTCGGCAGGAACCAGAAGGGCCTAAGTCCCTTACGCTGGGGGCCGCTGGGCAAAAAAGATAAATTTTTGCATAAAGAAGTTGGGTGCATCCAGTGTCTGGCGCATAATTGTAAAAAAGGCTTTGCCTGTCTAAAGGCAATCACCATAGATGAGGTAATTGCGGCAGCGGATGAAATCTTGAAAAGTTAACGGAATTTTTGCGGGTCCTGCCGAGGCATATTTCTCGCAGGAACATTAGTTTATTTTATGGTTTTGTGCTCCGTGCGCTCCAAAATTTTTGCCGTGCGCTACGGTTTACTCCTCGTTCGCCTGCTTAAAATTCGGTGATCTGCGGTTACGATGGTCAGTTTCCGCGCTCTCTCGTCGTAAATCCTTGCGCACTTTTGCCAAAAATTTTCTAATGCGCCGTCGCATCAAAACCATAAAATTTACAACAGGAAATTTTCTGCATGCCGCTCAAAACATGCCTCGTCACCCGCAAAAATTTAGAGTGTAAGTTTCTTTACTGCCTGTTGGGTGGCGGGGTTAAAAATCGACATTCGCTCGAAACCTTGTCCAGAGGCATTAAGCAGGCAACATGCTTCGTCATCCGTAAAATTATTATTTACGGGTGACATGGTGACCTTGTGACTTGGTGACTTTGGTAGTGGATGGATTGGCTGGGATTTCGAGGGACGTAAAGGCAAGAAAAATAGGGGACGATTCTGTTTTTAATTAGCTTAGCGGGTGGCGAGGCGGACTTGAAAATGCCACTGGCGGATTTCGAGCAAATGTTCGATTTTAGCAAAAGCAGCTTGAGCAGTGAGGGTATCCCCGTGGAGCGCAGCGACAAAACGGGGACGGCGAAGCTGTCTGAGGGCCGATGCAGGGGCATCGGCCCGAGTTCTGCAGCCGCCGAGCTGCGAAAGACCTTTTGCGGCCCGAAGGGTAAAATCGAACTAGCGAGAAAGCCGACAGGGGCATTAGGTGTAGCAAGAAGAGGAGGAGTAAGATGGCTAAGTATCTGATGTTGGGGAAATACTCCGTGGAGGCGATCAAGGGGATAAAGACGGAGCGCACCAAGAAGGCGGCGGAAATTTTCAAGAGGCAGGGCGGCAAGATTATCAGTATGTACGCGTTGGTCGGGCCGTATGATTTAGCGCTTATCGTGGATTTACCCGGCAATATCGCCTTAATGAAGGCGTCGGTCGCGCTGGCCAGGCTAAGCGGCATAACCTTCTTTAGCTCTCCGGCTATCACTGTAGAGGAATTTGACCGGGCGCTGGCTTAAAATAAAGTTTGACAACTCGGCTGAAAAGTTATATTATACCTCACCTATGAAAGAAATACGCATCCACGCCCGCGCCGGACAGGGGGCAATCACCACGGCCGCGTTATTAGGGTATGTCTATTTTTTGAAAGGCATGTATCCTTATGCCTTCCCGCATTTTGGCGCGGCCAGGATGGGCGCGCCGATGAACGCCTTTGTGCGGGTAGATTCCCAGCCGGTGCGCCTGCGCAGCCAGATTTATGAACCGGATTATGTGATTGTCGTGGATTCCACCCTCATGCGCGGGTTCAATTGTTTTTCCGGATTAAAAGAAGACGGCATTGCCATTATTAACGGCAAGGAGGCCGTGGAAATCCCCAAGGTAAAGGCCAGGCAGAAGGTGTTTCTGGTCCCGGCTAATGACATTGCCCTGAAGACTATCGGACGGCCGCTGGGCAATACTACTTTGCTGGGCGCGTACGCGGCAGCAACCGGAGAAATTGACCTGGAGCATCTGTCTGAGGCCATTAAAAAGAGGTTTTCCGGCCGGGCCCAGGAAGGCAATATCCAGGCTGCCAAGCAGGGATTTGAGTATATAAGTGAGGCCATAAGTTATGGAGCTCGCAGAGCGACATAACTTATCTGGCCGAACTTATCCCGCCGAATGTGCTAAAATTATGGAACAAAATTTTAGCACATCTTATGAGGCGGGATAGAGTCAAGAGGAGATATTTTATAAACACTTTTCCCTCGCCTAAACGCTTGTAAATTTCTCACTACGTTCGAAATTTACTGCGCAGGCTTCGGGATAATTCGCAGACGCCCTACGGGCTACAACTTACGTCACCAGGCGTAAGGATGTATGTTCCGTAAGTTGTCTGCTCATTAAATGTTCGGTCCGTTGATTATAAAGCCCGGCAGCGCCAGAAATAACAAGACCGGCTCCTGGCGCGTAGGGGGAAAACCGAAATTTCTGCAGAAGAATTGTATCGGCTGCAAGATGTGCCTGGCGATTTGCCCGGAGGCCTGTATTGAGGGCGGCGAAAAGAATACCTATACCTGCGATTATAGTTTTTGCAAGGGCTGCGGTTTTTGCGCGGCAATTTGCCCCAAAAAAGACGTAGAAATGGTCAAGGAAGAATGAAAGAATTCTTAGAAGGCTCGCGAGTAGTCGCGGAGATAGTCAAATTATGCAAGCCCGGAGTTATCTCCGCCTATCCGATTACCCCCCAGACCCACATTGTGGAGGAATTAGCCCAGTTTGTGGCCAGCGGTGAATCGGACGCGCAATTCGTGAATGTGGAATCCGAGCATTCGGCGGCTTCCGTAGTCTTAGGCGGCTCAGCCTCGGGCGTGCGCGTATATACCGCTACCAGCTCGCAGGGCCTGTTTTATATGGCGGAGGTGCTTTTTAATATTGCCGGCCTGCGACTTCCGGTGCTGATGACCTGCGCCAACCGCGCTATCTCAGCGCCGATTAATATCTGGAATGACCAGCAGGATTCGGTGTCGCTGCGCGACAGCGGCTGGATCCAGCTTTACGCCGAAGATATACAGGAGGTGGCGGATTTGCATTTAATCGGCTACCGCATTGCCGAGGATAAATCCATGATGCTTCCGGTAATGATCTGTATGGACGGCTTTACGCTTACCCACGGGATAGAAACAGCGGATATGCCCAGCCAGGAGCTGGTAAATAAATTTTTGCCCGCCTATAAGCCGCTTTATAAACTTGACGTGGAAAATCCGATTACAATGGGGCCTTTGGTTGACCCGGATTATTATATGGAGGCCCGCTACGCGGTTCAGCAGACGCTCAGGGAGGCAATTAAATTCATCCCCAAGGTTACCGCGGAATTTTCTAAAGTTTTCGGCCGCGACTATAACGGCCTGATTGAAGGATACCGTATCAATGACGCGGAGCGGGTAATCGTGGCTATGGGTTCAGTCTGCGGCACAGTCAAGGAAACCGTGGACGCATTAAGGGCAAAAGGTAAAAAGGTGGGCCTGCTGAAAATTATGTCCTATCGGCCGTTTCCATACGAAGAGATTTATGCCGCGTTAAAAGGCATCCCGCGGGTGGCGGTTTTAGACCGCGCCTTATCTTTGGGCTCTTACGCGCCCCTGGCCGCGGAAGTCAAGGCGGCATTTTTCGGAAAAAAGAAGAAGCCCGCGGTTATCAGCAGTTTCGTGGTCGGCCTGGGCGGCCGCGATATCACTAAAGATTCCATTAAAGAGGTATTCAGCCTGCTGACGGCAAAAGAGAGAGTCGGCGAATTTATTGATTTAAAGCCCGAACTTTTAAAAGAAGAGTATTAATCGATGAGTAAACCTTTATTTACGCCGGGACATACTGCCTGCGCCGGATGCGGCCAATCCCTGGCCGCGCGCCTGGTGGTAGAATCCAGCGGCCCCAATACTATCATCGCCAATAATACCGGCTGCCTGGAGGTTTTTTCCACGCGCTATCCGGAGTCGGCCTGGGCAGTGCCCTGGATACATTCCTTATTTGAAAATGCCGCGGCCGTAGCTTCGGGGATAGAGGCGGCGCTGATTTATTTAGGTAAAAAGGACAAGATTAACGTGATTGCCCAGGGAGGCGACGGCGGCACTGCGGATATCGGCCTGCAGGCATTATCCGGGATGTGGGAGCGCGGCCATGATATTTTATGCGTCTGCTACGATAATGAGGCCTATATGAATACGGGAGTGCAGCGCAGCGGCCTGACTCCTTTTAGCACCAATACCTCTACCAGCCCCATCGGCGGTAAATCATTAGGAAATATCCGCCCCAAAAAGCCTATGCCTGAGATTGCGGTTACCCATGGCATACCTTATGTGGCCACTGCCTCGGCAGGATTTTTCCAGGATTTGCAGCGCAAAGTAAAAAAAGCGGTTTCCATTAAAGGCCCGAAATATATCCAGGTGCACGTGCCCTGCCCGCTGGGCTGGCGGCACGAGCCGGCGCTCAGCCTGGAAGTGGGAAAATTAGCCGTTGAGACCGGCCTTTATCCTTTGTTTGAATACGAGGCAGGCGTACTCGTCTCTCAGAAGAAAATTACTCCGCGGCCCGTGGAAGAATACCTGAAAGTTCAGGGCAGGTTTAAGCATTTATTGGATAAGCCCGAACAGGTAAAATTAATTCAAGCCATCGCGGATAATAATATAAAGAAGTATAATCTAAAACTTGAACCCCAGCAAAATTCAACCGCGTAGGTTGAATGGGAGGAGGCAAATACAATGGGAAAGCAAGCCAGGGCAATTGTGGATTTAAGCTTAAAAGATTTGATTAAGGATTTAAATAAGGCGTACGCGGACGAATGGCTGGCGTTTTATCTTTACTGGTATATGGCGCAGATAGTTTCCGGCAGGGCCTACGAGGACATCCAGGAATTCCTGAATAAAATCGCCAAGGACGAATTAGAGCATGCCGGGGAAATAGCGGATTTAATCATTAAATTAGGCGACCTGCCTATCGCTAACCCGATGGATTTAGAGAAGAACGCCAACGCGCCTTATTTGATGCCGCCCAAGAATACCGCGGACATCAGCCGCATCATCCGTATTGTTACCGAAGCAGAGGCGTCGGCAATTGAAGTGTATAACAAGATTGCCAAAAAGACCCTGGGTAAGGATAACGTTACCTACCAGCTGGTAACGCATATATTGTCCGAAGAGGTAGACCACGAAGAGATGTTTGAAAATCTATTAGAAAGATAACAAGGGGGCTATACAGAAATGGCTAAAGTAAGCGTGGATGTTTCAACCTGTGTGGGTTGCGGTTTATGCGAACAGTCTTGCCCGGAGGTGTTCCAGGTCCAGGGCGACGGTATCGCCCATATCAAGGCGCAGAGCTGCGCTCAGCATAATTTGACGGAAGTGGCCGAACAGTGCCCGGTGAACGCGATTAAGGTAGAGTAGTTTTTTATAGGCCAAAGGCCTTTTTTCTTAATTCTTCCACAAACTTAGAAAAAGATTCCTCTTTTTTGCGTATTAAGAGGTTCTTCGCGAATTCGGATTTTTGGCTTTCAAATTTTTTCTCGTCTATCGGGACTTTATTCTTGAGTTTGATGATGTAAAAGCCGGAAGGCATCTGGATAATATTGCTGAAGGCGCCTTCTTTTAACCCGTTAGCCGCCAGCCAGAAACTATCCGACCCGCCGATCCCCTCAATATAACTGCCGTATTTAAACAAGTCGGTAGAGCCGGACTTTAATTGGAAAGTCGCGGCCAGGTTCGCCAAGCCTATCTCTTTGGGATTTTTCTTGGATAATTCCTCCATATTTTTGAAACATTCTTCAATTTTCTGCTTCGCGATTTTTGCGGCTTCATTTTTCACCAGCGACTGCCTGACCTTGTCCTTTATTTTTTCAAAATCCGGGATGTAGGCCTCTTTTTTATCCTTGAGCCTTAAGATATAGTAATTTTTATCCAGCCGTATCGGCGCCGTGAATTGGCCGGTTTTTAATTTTGAGACCAGGTCCGCGATTTGCGGCGACCAGCCGATGCCGGGGATGGCGCCGCCCTGGCTGAATAAGCCGGTAACTTTTACTTCGGCGCCTGATTCTTTGGCGATCCTGGAAAAGTCCGCCTTTTTATTCAAGCGCGAGGCCATGGTTTTTACTTTATCTTCGGAATCCATGGTTACGTATTCCACGTCAAAAGAGGGGGGTTGCTTAAATTCAAACGAATTTTTGTTGAAATAATCCTTCAATTGTTCTTCTGTGGGGGAGATATCTTTTTGGAATTCGGCAGGCAGGCTGGCCAGATAATTCAGGCTTATTTCCTCGTTGAGCTTGGCATATTCCTGCCGGATTTCTTCGTCGCTTACCTTTATATTCAGCGTAAGCCGGTTATAAAGCTTGGAGAACATAATGTTCTGGCGGGTTTGTTCTTCAAAGGCGCGGGGTTGGGTGCGGAATATATAGCGCAGGGTTTCCGCGTACAGGCGGTTATCAAATTTGCCGTTACGCTGGAAAAACGGGTATTGCCGCACCATATTTACCACTTCTTTATCGCTGGCTTTTATCTTGCGTTTTTTTACTTCGCGCAGCAATATCAGCCTGTTCCAGGCCTCGCCTGCCAGGTCCAGGTATTTAGACTCCTGCGAGAAATTCTCTCCGTAGAGCATAATGGCCTGGTTTTTCACCGCCTCCAGCGCGTCCTGGTAATCTAAAACAGAGATATTCCTGCCGAAGAGCCTTCCGGCAGAGGCGCTTTCCTCTTGGCTGCGCAGCGCCCCGCCCAGCCCCCAAAGCACAAACGGCGGCACGATGATTATTGCCAGGACAATCCAGATTTTTTTGGCGGTCTTCTTGTTGCGTAAGGCCTTAAGCATATATAGGTTTATACTGTATTACAGTTCTCGTTAATTGCGAATATCAGATTATCGGAATATCAGAGCGAGAGCATCAGATTATTAGAATATCAGAAATAGGTAAATTTTATGCTTCCTCTGATAATCTGGTTCTCTGATAATCTCGTTCTGGTAATCTGATATTCTGATGCTCGTTTTTAACATACTGCTATCTCGCCTTTAACAAGATTATTATAAACCCACAGGCCGTTGTTGGCAATTATTTTTCTCAGGACATTTTTATCTTGCTATAGCAGGCAATTATTTTTCTCTTTACAAGAGATGGGTTCGCCTGTATAATTAAACGGCAAAGCGCATCAGTCTATAAAAATAAGAGAGGTAGCTAAATATGGCAAAGAAAATCCTAAAAATTGGCCTGCCTAAGGGGAGCCTGCAAGAGGCGACCTTTAAGATGTTTAGAAAGGCGGGTTTTAATATTAGTTTATCCAGCGAGCGCTCGTATTTTCCCTCCATAGATGACGCCGAGGTTGAGGCGGTCTTATTGCGCGCCCAGGAGATGTCGCGCTATGTCCAGGACGGGGCGTTAGACTGCGGTATTACCGGTAACGACTGGATACTGGAGAATAAGTCCAGGGTCGCGCGGATTGCCGACCTGACTTACGCCAAGCAGAGTTTAAATAAGGTAAGATGGGTTCTGGCCGTGCCGCAGGGCGCGGGCATCAAGTCTATCGGAGATTTACGGGGAAAGCGTGTTGCCACCGAGTTAGTCAATGTCACCAGGGATTATTTTAAAAAGAAAAAAATAAAAATAGAGGTAGAGTTTAGCTGGGGAGCGACAGAGGTAAAGGTGAACGCGGGGCTGGTTGATGCCGTGGTAGAATTGACCGAAACCGGCGGGAGCCTGAAGGCGAATAAGTTAGCCGAGCTGGCCACCATCTGCGAATCCACCACCCAGTTTATCGCCAATATCAATGCTTATAAGGATACGTGGAAAAAAGCCAAAATGGAGCAGATAGTGTTGCTGCTTAAGGGCGCTATTGCCGCGGAGGAAAAAGTAGGCTTGAAGATGAATGTGAAGAAAGGGCAGCTAAAACAGGTGTTGAATATCCTGCCTGCCTTAAAAAGGCCGACTATTTCCGGCCTTTCCACCGAGGATTGGTTCGCCATAGAAACAGTGATTGATGAAAAAGTGGTGCGCACCTTAATCCCCCAGTTGAAGAAAGCAGGCGCTTCGGGGATTATTGAGTACCCGTTGAATAAGGTAATATATTAAGTCAAAAGTCAAAAGTACAAGTAATAAGTCGAAAGTAAAAAAGAAAAAACAATAGTTTTGAGTTTTTACTTTTGAGTTTTGAGTTCCGAGCGACGGAAGGAGCGAGGCAATGCCTTGCGGCAGGAAGAGAAAAAGAAGAAAGATTAGGACCCACAAGAGAAAAAAGATGCGTCGCCGTCTGCGCCATCTGAAGAAGCGGGCCTGGGGTTAACAATAAAGCGGCCCGGGGTCCGATAGCTTTCTAAATATTATGACTTCTTGGTTTAACAGATATGGGGCGGGGCTATTTTTTGCCTTGGCCGCCCCCTTAATTATAAATACCCGGGCATCAGCATTAGATAAAAAAGCCTCCGTTGGGATAAGCCACTATATCATGGCCGTGATAAACGAAGACTTGGGTAATATAGATACGGCCATCCAAGAATATAAAAAGGCCTTAACCTCCGATTACCAGAGTTCAATCATCCACTTGCGCCTGGCCTCTAGTTACATTAAGAATAACAATCTCTCTTCGGCAATTGAAGAGCTGCAGCTCGCCGTCAAGCTTGACCCGGAAGCAGTGGAGCCGCACGCCATCTTAGGTTTTCTTTATTCTTCGCAAGGAAAATCGATCCTCGCCACCAGCGAGTATGAAGCCGCGCTGAAAAACGCCTCCAAATTACAGCCCCAAAATATAGAAATCTACAAGAACCTGGGCGCGGTATATCTTCGGCAGAAGAAATTTAAAGAGGCGGAAAATATCTACCGCCTGATTATAGATTTGTCGCCTGCCGACAGCGAAGCGCATTTTTATTTAGCCAATATTTATGATGAGTTAAAAAACAGGGAGGCCGCCAAGGTTGAGTTAAAAAAGGCGCTGGCGCTAAACCCGGATTATGATGAGGCGTTAAATTACCTCGGGTATGTGTATGCGGAGGAAGGCAAAAATTTAGGCCAGGCCGAGATAATGGTAAAAAAAGCGCTGGAGATATCTCCGGATAACGGCGCATACGTGGACAGCCTGGGCTGGATTTATTTTAAGCAGAATAAATTAAAAGAATCGGTAAAAGAGTTAATCCGGGCGGTTTCCCTGGTAGAGGACCCGGTAATCTACGACCATCTGGGCGACGCCTATTTTAAACTAAACGACAAGGCGAACGCGAAATTAAACTGGCAGAATTCCTTGAAATTAGACCCGCAGCAGGATAAAGTCAAAGAGAAATTGGAAAAGATAAAATAATCATGGCATATCCCCAGGCGCAGGTTAAAGAACTGGAAGAAAAGGCAAAACAGGTCCGGCGGCTGATTATCCGCATGCTGGCTGAGGCAGGCTCAGGCCATCCCGGCGGAAGCCTTTCTTCAGTGGATTTAATTACGGCTTTATATTTTAAGGTCCTGCGCTACGACCCCAAGAATCCAGGCTGGCCGGAGCGCGACAGGTTCCATCTCTCTAAAGGGCACTGCTGCCCGCTGTTATACGCGGTATTGGCCCAGGTAGGATATTTTCCCATAGATGAACTTTGGACCCTGCGGCGCTTAAATTCTCTCTTGCAGGGTCATCCTGACCGGCGCACGCCGGGCGTAGAGGTTGCCTCCGGCTCTTTAGGCCAGGGTTTATCCGTGGCCTTGGGTATGAGTTTGGCCGCCAAGATTGACCAGAAATCTTACCGCGTCTATGTGCTTTTGGGCGACGGAGAGATACAGGAAGGAAATGTCTGGGAAGCGGCCATGGCCTGCGCGCATTATAAACGCGACAACCTCTGCGCGATTTTAGATTATAACGGCTTTCAGATTGACGGCAAGACCGCGGACGTGATGAACCTGGAGCCGATACTGGCCAAATGGCAGGCATTCGGCTGGCATACTATTGAGATAAACGGGCATAATATGCCGGAGATTTTATCCGCCTATGATGAAGCGGCGTCTATTAAAGGCCAGCCCAGCATTATCATCGCCCATACTATAAAAGGCAAGGGCGTTTCTTTTATGGAGAATGTGGTGGATTTTCACGGCCGCGCGCCCACCAAAGAAGAAGCAGAAAAAGCGCTTAAAGAGTTGGAATAAGTTGTGTAATGTGTAAAGTGTAACGTGTAATGTGGGTGTAATGCAAAAGAATGTGTAATGGAAATACAAAAAAACAAAGCATTTGCATTACACAAAAGAACCATTACACCAGCGTTACACCTGCCTGCCGGCAGGCAGGCATTACACATTTAACATTACACAGAAGGTTTAGCTATGGAGATGTTATATCAGCGCGACATATACGGCCAGACCCTGGTGGAATTAGGCAAGCAGAATCCCGGGGTCATAGTTTTAGACGCGGATTTATCCAGCTCTACCCGCACGGCGTTATTTAACAAGGAATTTCCGCAGAGATTTTTTAATTTTGGCGTGGCCGAACAAAATATGATGGCTACCGCCTGCGGCCTGGCCAGCTGCGGCAAGACCGTGTTTGTCTCTACATTCGCTATATTTGCCACGGGCAGGGCCTGGGACCAGGCCAGGAATTCCGTGGCCTATAATAACTTTAATATTAAAATAGTCGCTACCCACGCCGGTATTTGCGTGGGGCCGGACGGAGCCAGCCATCAGGCGCTGGAGGATGTCGCCTTGATGCGGATTATCCCGCATATTAATATCATTGTCCCCTGCGACGGGCCGCAGACGCGCGATGCCGTAATCGCCGCCGCCAATAAGCCGGGGCCGTTTTATATCCGTTTAGGCCGGCCAAAAATCCCCACCATAGAAAATAAGGGAGAATTTAAATTAGGCCGGGCCCAGGTATTGACGCAGGGTAATGACGTCGCGATTATCGCCTGCGGGATTATGGTAAATGAGGCGCTGGTAGCCGCGGGCAGCCTCGGCAAAAAAGGGATTAAGGCGCGGGTAATTAATCTGCATACCATCAGGCCTATGGACCAGGAGGCGATATTAGAGGCGGCGCAAAAGACGCGCGGGATAGTAGTCTGCGAGGAACACACTATTATCGGCGGTTTAGCCTCCAGTGTTGATGAACTGGTGGCGGAGAATTGCCCCACCAAAGTAGTGCGCTTAGGCATAAAAAATAGATTTGGCCAGTCCGGAGAACCGGCAGAGCTTTTAGAGGAATACCATCTTACCGCCGGCGACATAGAAAAGGCAGCTTTAAATGTCATGTCCTAAATACCGATGTTAAATCCCAAATCCCAATTTCCAAATCCCAAACAAATCCCAATATCCAATTACCAAAATTACAAACAAGCTATAGAGAGTTTTGGTCATTGTAATTTTGGTATTCGGTATTGTTTGTAGTTTGTGATTTGTGTATTGTGATTTATGTTCGTAATTGGTGTTTGGAATTTAGCGTATTGTGTATAACTTTTAAGTGCATAAGCTAATCTTAAACTCCTACGCTAAAGTAAACCTCTACCTCGAAGTCCTTGCCAAACGTAAAGACGGCTACCACAATATAAAGACCGTTTTTGAGAGAATAAACCTTTCTGACAAAATAATCCTTAAATCCCGCCCCGACAAAAAAATAAAAATAAACTGTAACTTTCCCGGCGTGCCCAAAGGCAGGGCCAATCTTTGCTACCGCAGCGCCAAATTACTGCAAGAAGAGTTTAAGCCCGGGCAGGGCGCGGAAATTACCATTGAAAAGCGCATTCCGGTGAGCGCGGGTTTAGGGGGCGGTTCAAGCAACGCCGCAACAGTGCTTTTGGGTTTGAATAAAATCTGGAAATTAGGCCTTTCCCGCGCCAAATTAGCGGTTTTAGCCAAAAAAATCGGCAGCGATGTGCCGTTTTTTCTTTACGAATGCCCTTTTGCCAATGGCACCAGCCGGGGAGACCGCGTCCAGCCGGTAGCGCGGCTGAGGGGCGCGCGGCTGTGGCATATCCTGGTTGTACCAGGAATAAAAGTCTCTACCCCGCTTATATATAGGCAATGGGACAGGCTCGGGAGTTTTGAATTGACAAGGCCGCGGCAGAGTGCTAAAATATTAACTTTAGCAATCAGAAAAAAAGACTTCGGTTTAATCGGCGAGGCTTTATTTAACAGCCTGGAGCAGGCAAGCGTTAAATTATACCCCCAGATATCCCGGATTAAAGAGGGGTTGCGGCAGCTGGCAGTAAAATCAATCTTGATGTCCGGAAGCGGTCCGGCAGTCTTTGGGATAGTTTCTTCAAGAAAGGAGGCCGTATCGTTAGGCAGGCAGCTTAAGCAGAAGTTGGGGTCTTGCCAGGTATTCGTGACGCAGACAACTTAACATCTGTGCCCTTGTGAGCTAACACCCGGCCTTATCTGATCGGCCGGTGTCCACTTATTGTGGAGGAGGTAGCCTTATGGAGATAACCGAAGTCAGGGTTTTCCTAAAAGATTCGCCGGATAAAAAATTAAAGGCATATGTCACCGTCACCTTTGACAATGCCTTTGTGGTAAGGAATATCAAGGTAATTGAGGGCTCAAGCGGCCTGTTTATCGCCATGCCTTCCAGAAAGATAAAACAGCCCTGCCCCAAGTGCAATTTTAAAAATGAAATACGCTCTAAATACTGCAACCAGTGCGGCGGCCAATTGCCGCTGGCGGTGCAAATTCCGGTCCAGGCGGCCGGCGCCGGTAACGCCCAGTTAGAGCACAAGGATATTGCCCATCCTATCACGCAGTCCTTCAGGGAATATCTGCAAAAGAGGATTTTAGAGGCATACGAGCAAGAGAAGGCAAGGGGCCCGAGCGCTTCGGCCTATTCAGAGCTTAGGTAAACCCCGTTACACCCTATTCTAAAGAATGGGGCATTCTTGATAATTTAATTTTAATTCTCCTGTCATCCCCGCTTTGAAAAGCGGGTCCCGTTAAAAAGAAACTTTGTAACGGGACGGGGTTTTCTGGGTGTAACGGGGTAAATAATCTTGGGATGTCGTCTT